>OMIV01000128.1 GCA_900299185.1 Planctomycetaceae bacterium | reverse complement strand
TTCCCGATGGGCGCGAACCTTCTCTTCAAACTCAACGGTCGGCAATAGGTGCTGGGATCGAATTACAGACTTCGGCCACTCCTGCGGAAGCCAGACCGCGGTGTTGCCTTGTCCTCGCTCATGCACTTGAAAAGCAAAATCGTACTGCCAAATCATTAAGCCCTTGTATACAGGCAGCAATTGATCGTCGCCGTCGAACCAATGATTTGTTTGAGTGTCGAACGTGCAGCCGCGAGCCTCAAGTCGATCGCGCGGCAGGAATCCTCCGTCAAACTCCCGCTCATAGTTTTCGGCGATTGACCATCCGCGTTCGGACGTGTCGAAAAGTAGAACGCTCTTGGCGTAAAGCTTTCGAATTACACGTGCATACTCCGGCGATCGAATTTCGACAAAAGCCACGGTACGTGGGCTAAATGCTCGAACATGCTCCACGGAATACGGCGTCGCAAGACTCTCCGCTCGTTCCCAATCGGCAAGCTGCCGCCGCATGAACGCCGTGCGAATCGACTGCGTCCGGCCGCCCTTCTGCACGATCACCGGGTTGAACTTGAACGAGCGGTGGATGTCGAAGATGCCGTTGCGGTTCTCGAAGCCGAACAGCCATTCCCACTGGCAGCGGTCGAGCAGCAGCGTGCGGAGGCCGGCGGTGCCGTGGTCGCTGTACAAGCCCGACGGCACGATGAAACCCAGCCGGCCGCCGTCGCGGAGCAGCGCGTGGCCTTGCTCCAGGAACAGTTTGTAAAGGTTCAGATCGCCGCTCCCCTGATGCCGGAACGAGTGCTCGGCGTCCGCGTAGCCGGTGGTTTCCTCGCGCTTCGTGCGCCAGCGGTCGTGCCGCTTCTGCGAGTTGGCGAAGCTGGCACTGCCGCCCGTCCCCAGGGAAAAGTCGTGCGACGATTTGCCCTCGGCGTTCTTGGTCAGGCGGTCGCCGAAGGGCTGCGCGGCGAACTTGACCCAGTTCGATTGGGCGCGAAACCAGGCGTTGTAGGCTAGCCAACGGCGCTCGGTGTCGCGGCCCGTAGCGGCCGCCGTGAGACTTCCCACGGCGGCCGCAGAATCCGAACTCTCACGAGTTTGGCTACGGGGATCGGCGTCTCCCGCCGCCGCGAACTGCTCGCGTTGCTTGTCGATGGCCTCCGGCTTGCCGTAGCCCCGGTAGAGCGGATCGATGGCCGAGAAGAATTCCTTGCTGTTCGGCTTGGCGATGTCCCAAGGCGGGTTGCCCAGCACGGCATCGAAGCCGTGGGCCTGCGCGCCGAACACGTCCGGGAATTCCAGTTCCCAATGAAAAAACCGCCGCTGCTGAGCGATGTCGCCCACGATGGCTAGTGCGTCTGACGAGATGCGCTGCGCGGCGAACTCCACAGGCAGCGGCGCGTGTTCGAGTTGATCCGGCGGCCAGAACCACAAGGCACACCACAGATCGAACGCGGCTTGCAGTCGCTGAAACTCGGGGCTGCCGCGCAAAGCTCGATAGTGCTCGGATCGTTCCCGCGCCTGATGGATGCCGAGACTATGAATCTCGCGCAACGCAGTCTCGGCCTGAGTATGCACCGTTCGCACGTTCGATAAGTCGACCTTGAAGAACAACGTCGCGCCGTCGATGAACTCAATCAACTCGGCCTTAACTTGCTTGGCCTTTGCGGAGATGGCTTTGGTCCATTCTTCCTTCTTGAAATGCACGCCGTTGCTATGGCTCTTGTCGCCACCTTCGCGCGACCACGCCATCGCCGGGTAATGCTGGAACTGGTCGAACCAAGTCCCAATCAGCGAGTTCCCCGGCTTGATCTTGTGATCGAGGAACGTGAAAGGCAGACGCGGATCGAGCGTCTCAATCCACAAGCTCAGCCGACACAGCTCGACGGCCAGCGGGTCGAGATCCACGCCATAGATGCACCGCTCGACGACATACCGCCGTAAGACCGCCAGCGTGCGTGCTTCGAACTCATCGTCCTCCGGTCGGCAGGGAAGTTTCTCCTGAGCGAGCCGTTCGCCAGTCTCGCGATTGCGGATGAGGTCCAGCACCGCTCGGCCATCATGCTCGTGAATGCGGCCGTGCTGGTGGAGCGATTCATACAGGGCCTTCGTGAGGAACCTCAGCGCTGCCAACGGAAACGATCCCGAGCCACAGGCCGGATCGCAGACTTTGAGATCGAGGATGTCTTCCGGGGACTTTGCGACGGAGTGCGACGACTGATCGGTCGCCGCCTCATACGCCAGTGGACGCAGCGTGCGATGTACCGTCGGAATGGCCAATTGAGGTCGTGTGTAAAACGTGCCCGAGCCTTTGCGAGTCCCGCCCCATCGCACCAAGTACCACTCGCCCGGCAGCACCACACGCGGAGCGATCAGCTTCACTTGGCGCGCCAGCTTGGATTCGTATTCAGCCAACTTCGCGGGCGACGCCTTGCCCGACGGCTTTTTGACCAACCGCGCCAACTGGCAAACCTTGCGTGCCCATAGTTCCGCTCGGACGCGAGTCGTTTGCCGGATGTCCTGCTGCTCGTCAGCGATTGGTTCAGTATCCGAATTCTCTTCATGGAGTGCTTCTTCGTTGTCAGCCTCCTCAGGAGACGAGTCATCGCCTTCGTCGCTCGCTTCGCCAGAGTCATCCGACTCGGCCTCATCATCCTCCGAGTCGGCGTCTGCTTTCGTGTCCTTCATCTTCTCGACGAGCTTCTTCAGAGCGGCATCATCCATCGCTTCGAGCGTCGCTAGTGGTAGTGCCGGTTGATTGCCGACTCCCAGAAACACAATCGGCTGATCCGACGGTGCTGCGTGTAATTCAAAGTCCAGCAAGCCTTCATAGAGAATGCCGATGTACTCGCTTTCGAGCCGCGAGAAGTCGACCGGAGCGCTGACCATGATGCTGGCTCGCCCCTGCTTCAGTTTGACCTTCGTCCGTGTGAGCAAGTCGAGCAGCTCGCGAACGTGTTCGTCGTGCATGACATCGAAGTCGAAACACGCCGACTCGAAGACAGCCAACGCTCGCGACAATCCATCGAGCGATTCGGCATTCCCGAGTTCAAACAACTCTCCGCCATACGACGGGACGAGCAGTGCCTCATGACTGCAACCGCGCGACATCAAACGGAACAGTGCCAGCACTCGTGGCCACGCACTGATCGATTGCCGCCGACGATATAGCGGCTGCCGGTCCAGCAACTCGCGCAAGCCTTGGAGGCCATAGGCGTCGTGAAAGATGGGATTGTCGCGCGGCAGCAAACCCTCGCGTGACTCGGCGAAGAGCACGACCACCATCCGCATGATGACGCGCACCGCCGCGCGATAAATATCGCTCGGTTCGAGCGAGCCGCGCTGCGCATCCAACGCCTGAGCATGCCCTTGCACGAGTTTCTCAACCGCCAGTCGCACTCGCTCACCCAGCATCTGCGACAAGTCCGCCTGACCTTTACGACTGGCCTGAACAGCGGACAGAAACGGGCAAGCCTCACCAGCTCGCGCGGGGATCCAACGGCGCGAGTCGAGCAATGCTCGCAGGCCGAGCAACTCCGACGTCTCTTGTCCCTCGCGGAAGAACTGTTGGCAGTCCCACTCGACCGAGGCGTCGTAATCTAGCCCCGCGAACACAATGCGCCACTGCCAACCATTCGTGACAAGAGCTAGTCCCGCGCCTGAAAGACGCATCCATTCGAGCGTGTCGGTGATTGGCTTGCGTCCTTTAACACCGATCCCCAAACGCGGTGTCTCCGTGATGAAGACCGGCATGACTGCTCCGCGAGGACCGGTCCAAACATGCTGCGGCTTGAAGTCGAAGCCGGCTGCCAAACGTCGCTGCCAGTGTGAATCAACGTCATTGCCCCTCTGCCAACCGCCGAGTGGTCGCAAGTCATCACCCAACCTGCCGACGCTGCAAACATGCTGCAACGTGGAACTCACGAACTCGCCTAACTGAGCCCCGGAGCTGTCTTGAAACGTCGTGAAACGACGCCGGAACCGCTCCTGCTCATAGACCGGCAAGGCGATCGGATCCTCTTCAACCAGTTCATGCAAACGCTGCTTGTCGAGCAACAACCCCGAGTGCCGCAGATTGTCCCACCAAGCAAAACGATCAGAAGAAGTCACAGTCATGGATGTTGTTTCTGAGAGATCAAAGAGAACGCGGTGAGAGCGGGCGATGCGCGGCAGCGCTGGAGTTCGAGTTACAGCGACCCGCACCTAACGCAGCCAAACTTCCAGCGCGACCGGGAAGACTTGAGCGTCGCCGTGCATCGCGAACCGGCGCGGGATGACACGATTGAGAATGCGGTCGCGCTCACGGGCCAACTGCTCTTTGA
>OMIV01000127.1 GCA_900299185.1 Planctomycetaceae bacterium | reverse complement strand
CTGCGGCGACATCCTCGAAGACTCACGTCCCTCACGGGCGAATGATTGGAGGAAATCTTACCCCCGCTGCCAAGCCCACTTCGCCAATCTCCGGCAGAATTCTCGGACAGGCTCCTAGAACATATCGGGGATTTAAGCTCGGGCTCGAATGAATCAGAACGCACGAGTGACCGCATCGACCGGAACATCTGCGAGAGGCTGTTATGGATTTGACATCTCCGGTGATCGAACAGTTGTATCAAGCCTTCTCTTTGCATCGCGCGACGCTGAGATGCTTCTGCTCGCACTGCGTCACTCTTGAAGACAGTCAGCGACTCCTCTCGAAGAGCCTGCGTGATCTTACGGCGACAGATCTCGAAGACTACGCCTTCAGTGCCATGACGACTTGGGGCGATGTCGACGATTTCAAGCACTTCTTGCCGCGCCTATTCGAGATCGTTGTTGCAGGCGAACGAGCATTGTTCGGCCTCTTCGAGATTGTGGTGAAGCTCCAGTACGCCGACTGGCCGCAATGGCCCGAGCCCGAGAAGGAAGCCGTGCTGAATGTCTTCGACGACGTTTGGCTGAAGATCCTCAATGAACCTCCGAGTTTACTTTACTGGGAGCCGAGTGACTTTCTCATTCGGTTGTCGGAGTTCTCCGACAGCGTGCGTCGCTGGCTCGATGTCTGGTGCGAGCAAGACGGCTATCGACCGCGCGAGCAGCTTATGAGATTTGCTTATCACGTGATGGAGTATGACCGCCCTATTGGATCATGCTTGAGTCAATTCCCGTGCAAATATCCGGTCCATGCCGCCGAGATGGTTGCATGGCTGGCACGCGAAGAGACTCAGAGCTACCTCGACGCAGGACTGCTTCTTCCTGGCGCCGACGATGACCTCGCTGATGCGTCAGCGGTGCTTGAGTCGTGGCGTAGGTCCCGATTGGCGCACCCAATCAGTCCTTGATCTCATCCGTATGGGAAACATCCGTGTGAAGTCGGTAGTGCCTCGCGCAGCGTCTCTCGCCCATCCGTTTTCACACGGATGTCTGCCACACGGATAGAGGCAACACAGCGGTCGGCACCCGATGGTGTTTACTGCGATAGAATCGTCCTGATTGGCGGTCGTCATTGTGTTGCGAACTCGCGATTCAGCGCTCACTCTTCTCCGCTCCAACTATCCTCTCTTTCGACCCTCTATCTCCTCACCAGAACGATCTCACCCGTGACTGAACCAGCGACAAAACCATCCAAGAGCGCGTTGCTCATCATCTTTGTGACCGTGTTCATTGACCTCTTGGGATTCGGCATCGTGCTGCCGTTGATGGCTCGTTATGCCAAGTCCTTCGAGGCCACTAAGCCCATGCTGGCTCTCTTGATGGCATCGTTCTCGGCGATGCAGTTCTTGTTTGCTCCGGCATGGGGCCGCTTGTCAGATCGCATTGGTCGTCGGCCTGTGTTGTTGATTGGTCTGCTGGGGTCGACTGCATTCTATGCGATGTTCGGCATCATCACGGCGATGGGTAAGGACGGCGGACTGCTGGGAGTCGCGCCTTTGATTTGGCTGTTGGTCTCTCGAATTGGTGCGGGCATCTGTGGTGCAACAATTCCTACAGCTCAAGCTTACATTGCTGACGTGACTGGAGCGGCTGAACGCACCAAGGGGATGGCACTAGTGGGAGCTGCTTTCGGAATTGGTTTTACGTTTGGGCCTTTGTTAGGCGCGATGTTTGTCTCATCAGATCCCAATGCTCCTCCAAGTCCCGGTGCTGGCTATCTCGCGTCGGGCTTATCGGGTCTTGCGTTCTTGTGGGCTGTGTTCAAGTTGCCGGAGTCGTTGCGTCCCGGTTCCATCCGAGCTGAAGGCGGATTCAAAGTCAGCCAGATGCTCGATGCGTTTCGGCATCCAGGTTTGGGATTGGTGATGGCGACCGTCTTCCTGACGACCGTTGCTTTCGGGCAGTTCGAAACGACCTTGGGATTGCTGACTCGAGCTTTGGGACTAGCCGATCGTCAAAATTTCTATGTCTTTGCTTATGTCGGCTTTGTGCTGTCGCTGACGAATGGCGGTTTGGTCCGCCCCTTGTCTAAGCGAGTCGCTCCACATGTTCTCGGTCTGGCCGGAGCATTGGTCATGATGGCTGGCATGGCCGTTGTGGGCATGACGTCGGATGGCTGTGCCGTCGCTCTGGTCAAGGCGAAGGCTGAACTCACCGAGAAGGGCTTACTGACGACAAGCGACGAGTCGACCGACAACAAGCCTGCAAAGACCGCTGCCATTCCTGATACGCCAGAAGCCAAGGCCATCTTCAGCAAGCACATCGATGATCCGCTGAAGAAACTGTATTGGGCGATGGCGGTGTTAGTTGTGGGGTACTCGACGCTGACGCCTTCGTTGTTTGCGTTGATCTCGTTGCGAACGCCCGACAACAAACAAGGAGAGTTTCTTGGAGTCGCTCAGAGCATGTCAGCTCTGGCTCGGATCATGGGGCCGGTCATCGGCATGAGTCTGTTTGACGATCAGCACGTCGCTCAACCGTATTGGGCAGGCGCCGGAATTCTGGTGGTCGGCGTTGCGCTCGTCGCGATGCTGGGCAAAGGACCGAAATGCTCGGCTGAGGTCGCGGCAGGGGCTTAGAACATCGCTGTAGAAACGAAAGAAGCCGCTCAATTGAGCGGCTTCTTTTTTGTGCGGATGCAGTGACGACTACTTCACTGGAGTTGGAACCCAATGCACATGTCGCGGTGAGGACGATGGCGGCAGGATCGGGATCAGGGTGTTGGAACTCGTCATTGGAGTCACTGTCGGTGCGGCAGGCTTGTCCTCGGCTGGCGGTGCTGGTGATGGAGCCGGACTGGGCGAGTTACCGGGGATGACTTCACCTTGGAAAATGGGAGCTGGTGAAGGTGAGCCGTTGATTACCGTGCCAGGTTGAAAGCCGCCTTGGCAGGAAGAGCAGCCGCTGATGGGAGCGCCACCGCATGAACTACAACTCGATGTGGGCATGGAGAAGTTCGACGATGGCATTCCACAGGAAGAGCAACCCAGTGGTCCCATGCTGGCCGGTGCACCGCAGCCCGAACAACCGCTGCTGCCCATTGGCATGCCGTCGAAGCTCATGCCGCCCGACATGAACTCACCCTCGGACGTGCAGAACGGGCAATTGTCCGAACCCCTGTGGTCGTGCTTGGAACTCTTGTGCTTCTTACAGCCACATTCCTTCTTCTCGAAGATCTTCTTGATTGGGTTGGGCTTAACGGGCTTGTAAGTCACGCCGTCGTCGCCGACGAAACTCCCGTCGCAGTGCGAGCAGGTATGGCACCCAACGAGTGCCGAACTCAACAACATGCCCAAAATTAACAGCGAGTATCTCATGATTGTCCCCGTGCCTACGTGGTGAGAAAGAAGCGTCGCCTCGTCAGTTCTCACCTCAGTTCGAGAGCTCTGAGTCGCGGCCTGTCGCGCGAAAGCAGCCCACTTGCGTCTCAAGATCGGCATTCCACCTAGGCAAGCTTTACCGGTTGTTCGGGAATTAACGCCGGAGACAGCGACAGAGTGCTTCGCAGGTTTACCTAAGTTGACTGCCTTCAAAGCCGAGCGTGTGTGGCTTTCCTCAAGGTGGACTGCGTTGCGGTTCCTTTCAAACAAACGTTTGATAGACTTCAGACAAGTGTTTGAATTAGATGGTTAGCAGAGCCGGCGCCTCGGTGAGACGGGACAGGGCAGACCTGATGAGGAGATTTCAATGGACGAGACGCAGAGCAAACTCTTGGATGCCGCGGGGCCGATCTTCGCAGAGCCGGGTTATCGCGCGGCGACCGTTCGCGAGATCTGCCAACAAGCAGGGACCAACCTTGCCGCGATTAGCTATCACTTTGGCGACAAAGAAAACTTCTACGTCGCGGCGGTGCAGCACGCGGCTCGAGGGTGCATGGATCGAGTCCCGCTGCCCGACTTCTCTGGTAACGAGACGGCTGAAGAGCGCCTGCATTTGTTTGTGCTGACCATGCTCAATCGAGTTGCTGTCGATCATGACCCGGCCTGGCACGCGCAACTCTTGATGCGCGAAATGGTCTTACCGACGCGAGCCTGTGCCGAGTTCGTTCGCGACTATGTGCGACCGATGCACGACATGTTGATGAGCATCGTATCCGAGCTGATGCCTGGCGAGTCCGAGCAACGGCGGTGGCTAACTGCTGCCAGCATTGTCGGACAGTGTCTGCATCATCGTTTTGGCCGAGCCGTCATGAACGAGTTGGCTGGCGATTCTTTGGTGGCCGACATCAGCGTTGATGCTCTTGCGCGGCATATCACAGAGTTCAGCTTGGCAGCGATTGGGGCATCTGCGTCCGAGGCTGATGGTCGTTTGACTGCGGTGAAAAAGACTCGCCGACGAATTGATGCTGCGAGTGGCGAGCTGAAGTTTCAGAAGCAGCGAGGCTCCCTATGAGATGGGTTGCTCTTCGCATGCTGATGGGAGATCGTGGCAAGTTTCTCGGACTCATCTTTGGTGTCGCTTTTGCGACACTCTTGATGTCTCAGCAGGTCTCGATCTTCATGGGCATTCTGACGCGCACGGCGAGTCAGATTCTGGATGTTCGAGATGCCGACATCTGGGTGATGGACAACAAAGTGCGGTTCATCGACGAAGTTCCGCCGCTTGCCGATGGCGACTTGCAGCGCGTGCGCGGAGTGCCGGGCGTGGCTTGGGCGGTGAAGTTCTACAAAGCTCAACTGCTGGTTCGACTCGAAGACGGCAATTCTCGCAGCGTCATTATGATGGGCATCGACGATGCAACGTTTGTAGGTGCCCCGGCTGAAATGATTCGAGGAGAACTGTCGGATCTTCGGCAGCCTGACGCGATCATCGTCGACAAGGCGGGCTACGAATACATGTGGCCCAATGAGTCATACAAGTTGGGACGCGAGATCCAGATCAACGAACGACGTGCAGTCCTAGTTGGGATCTGCAAAGCGTCCGCTCCCTTTACGACGTTGCCGATCCTGTATTCGAAGTATTCAACCGCCGCGAACTTTGCACCGAAAGGACGTCGCATGCTGACGTGTGTGCTCGCGAAGCCGGTGGAAGGGATGGCGGGAGCCGACGTGTGTCGCCGCATCGAGAAGGAAACAGGTTTGATGGCGCTGACTCAGGAAGAGTTTTTTTGGAAGACGATCTTCTACTTCCTGGGATCGACCGGCATCCCAGTCAACTTCGGGATCACCATCACTCTGGGCTTCATTGTCGGTGCTGCTGTCACCGGGCAGACGTTCTATCTCTTCACGGTGGAAAACTTACGACAGTTCGGAGCGCTGAAAGCGATGGGCGTTACCAATCGGCGACTGATCGGGATGATTCTGTTGCAGGGCTTGTTGGTTGGCTGCATCGGCTTCTGCATCGGGATTGGGCTGACGGCCTTTTTCTTTGTGGGAACCAGTCAGGTCACGGTCCTAGCGGGCCTCTACATGACGATGACCGCTCTCGTTGGGACCGGCAGCGCGGTGCTGATCATCATCATGCTCACGGCCTTGGCGAGCATTCATCGCGTGTTGGTGCTTGAGCCGGCGGTCGTTTTCCGCGGTTAGCGATTGGCGGACTTACTCTCCGTGGGCGTGCTGGGACCAGCGAGTTCTTCGAAGCGTTCCAGCGTCTTTCGACTGACGTGGTGCTCGATGCCTTCGGCGTCGATTGAAGCCGTGCGTTCATCAATGCCGATCGACAGCAAGAAGCGATAGACGATGTCGTGTCGGCGCGACGATTCTCGTGCCAGCCTCTGACCTTTGGTCGTCAACACGACTGGCCGGTATGGCTCTGTCGTCACAAATCCTTCGCTCTGGAGCCGGGCCAGGATGCGATTCACCGTGACGTGGCTGACTCCGAAGTTGCGAGCCAAGTCGGTGACGCGGCACTTCTCTTGAGACGCCGTGATGTTCGCGATGGCTTCCACATAGTCTTCGGCGGTTTCCGTCGAATGATCGAGTCGCGTGCGGCGATGAGGAGCTGTTTGATGGCTGTTTTCGGTCATTGCAGTTCGTGGGCGTCACTGTGTCTGAAGCGATGAATGGCCCGAGCGGTGGGCTCTGTGAGCATCGTAGCTAGGGCGAATGTGGCTCCCAGTGTGCGTTGAGAAATCACTGAATCGTTCGCTGATACGAAGCGGCTTGAGCGACTTGGAGAATCGCCGAGGCGTGACTTCGAGTTTTTCTTCGTTGCCGAAGGTGTAGCGATGGCTACAAATCGTCGCGTGTTGTAGCTGAGGCTACAAATTGACTTTGCAAGGATTGCGTTGGCTTACGGCTCTTATCGTGTGAGGAGTCACATGACGCTGGATTTGAAGCAGCCGTCGTTGCGACGGCGTGGGTTTACTCTCATCGAGTTGTTGGTCGTCATCGCGATCATCGCGGTGCTGGTCGCGCTGCTGCTGCCAGCTGTGCAGCAAGCTCGGGAAGCGGCGCGACGGGCTCAATGCACCAACAATCTGAAGCAGTTGGGAGTCGCGTTGCAGAACTACGAGAGCAGCCATGGCACGTTGCCGCCGGGGTATGTGTCGTTCGCGAACTACGCTGCGATAGCCACATTGCCGACCGGCGATTGGGATCCCGTGACTTGGGATTCAACGCCCGGTTGGAGTTGGGGGGCGATGCTGTTGCCGCAGCTCGATCAAGCCGTGGTGACTGAGATGCTGGATTTCAATCGGCCCATTTGGGCGCCTCAGAATGCCAGTGTGGTTGCGGCCAAGCTGCCGATGTTTTTGTGTCCGTCGGCGACGGGAGGTGACGACGCTTTTGTGGTGCTTAGTGCAAGTGGAGCTCCGCTGTTGAAGGGCGGGCAGCAAGTCCGCTTGGGACGTTCTCACTACGCGCTCAGTCATGGTCAGGAAGAGTGTTGGGCTGCGTGCTCGGGGCCCACTGGTGGCTTCAACGGAGACGTGTCTCGAATTGCGGATGGTCCGTTCTATCGCAATTCTCGCGTCAGATTTCGAGACATTGCTGACGGCCTATCCAACACCCTCATGGCCGGAGAACATGCCTCGCGACTGAGCGATAAGACGTGGGTTGGAGTTGTTCCTGGAGCGACGGTGAGTCCGCGCATCAAGTCGCCAGACAATGCCACTGAATCAAGTGCCGCGCTCATCATGGTGCATAGCGGGCCGGCGGCCGGTGAGGTCGATCATCTCGGCAATCCGATCATTCATCCGGTCAACTTTCCGGCGATGCATGTTTGCCAAATGTTTTCGGAGCACTCTGGCGGCGGCAATGTGTTGCTTGGCGATGGTCGCGTCGCCTTCGTGTCCGAAACCGTAGATCGACCGACGTTCGCGGGGCTGTCGAGCATCGCGGAAAGCGAGGTGCTCGGTGAGTACTAAGCTCGTGCTGATGCCGCGTCGAAGCTGGCTGATTGCCGCGTTGCTGTTGCCGATCATGATTGCGGGATGTGGTTATCCCGAATTGAGTCGAGAGGCTTTCGAACTGGCCACGCTGATTGAAAACCTCTGCAGCTATAAGAAGCCGGAGCAAGTGGAGACGGCTCGCGCCATCGTCCGTGAAAAGAGAGAGCAAAATGCGATCACGGATTCAGAGCAGTCGACGCTGCTCAAGATCTTGGCGGAAGCTGATGCCGGGCGTTGGTCGACTGCGTCCGAGCAAGCTCGTGCGTTGATGCGTGCGCAGAATCGGTCGCAGTGAGTTGGGGTACGTTGAGTCTGGTTGAACTCAACTCAACTTGCGGCACCAGCTCAAGAGTTGGTGAAAGAACTGAGCGTACGCCGCACCGACTTCAATGCCGTCGGCACCAGCAGCTTGGCCGGTGACTCGTTTGGGACCTGGTCCCCAATCGACCATGGGACCGATCCAATGCGGAGCAACGTCTGATGCAAATGCCGCCGTGCGACCGGCTCCGTGTTCGCCAACGACTAGTAGCGGATGATCTTCCGCAAACGTCGCTGCAAAGCCGGTGGCGAGACGTTGCACACTCAAACGAGTGATCTGCAACAACACCTGAGTTCCTGCCTTCGGCTCGATGAGATTGAAACCACCGACGAGCGGCGGGCGTTCGTTCCAAGGCAAGTGCGAAACGATGGGATGCTCGCTCTGCGCGACCTTCACATAGAACGCTTCGTCGGAGTTCACTCGGTCATCGAGCGATCCGATTGCGACAGGTAGGGCTGCAGCAATTGGACTTTGGTCCCAGTCTCCACCGAGCCCGTGAAAAGACTCCCAGCCACCGATCATCAACAGACCGGCGCCGCGTTCGACTCGTTGCACAATCTCGGTGGCGGTCGCTTCGTGTAGTCGCGCTGCAGGGTAGTCACTGAAGATGAAGAGGTCGTGGTCGCGGTTCAGCGTGCTGGCATCCAACGCTTGGTCGCTGGGGATGTAATCGAAGTTCCAACCCCAACTTGTCATCAAGCCAGCCAAGTAGGCCGCAGCGCCTTTCAATGCCGTGTCGCCGCAATAGAGAACTCGTCGAGACATGCAGGTTTCCTCAAACGCTGTGAGAGATTGGAATCATTGAGCATTCATCGGTACTTCGCCGGTGCGTTGACGGCGGACGCGACTCCATCGCATGGCCGACATGCCGATCGACGGGAAGCGTATCTCGCCGACTGCTTTGAGACATCGATGACGAGGCGTCAGCGGCTCACTCAAAGGGAGTTGAGCAGCAGTGAGTCGATTGGGTTTCCATCTCGGTCTGCAGCGGAGATTTGGCCTGAACGACGTATCGTTATGCCACCAAATGCAGTCGCCTCCGACTTGATTGCACTGAGTCTCTTCGACGTTTTGAGAAGTCGCGATCGCGATTCGATCGGGATGCAATCCCAATCGATGGGGTGTGCCTTAGACCTCGTCGACCCATGTCGGCACTGGAGTCAGCACGAAGAGCTCGGTGATCTCGGCAGCGTTGTCGACGACGATGTCGCCAACTTGGGCTCCAGTACCGCTGCCTCCAGCGATCTTGTCGGTGCCAGTGTTGCCTTTGACGCTGTCGACTCCGGCACCGCCATAGCAAGTATCGTTTCCGCCAGCTCCCAGGATCGTGTCGTTTCCAGAACCACCATAAGCCGTGTCGTCACCTTCGCCGCAGATCAGCAGGTCGTTACCGGCCGCTCCCGAGAGACCATCAAGTCCCGCGCCACCGTCGATGGTGTCGTTACCCGCGCCGCCTCGCAGCGTGTCGTTACCGTCGCCGCCGGTCAGCAAGTCCGCACCGGCTGTGCCGCGCAGCGAGTCGTTGCCGGCGCCGCCATCCAACGTGACGAAGGCCAATGCGTTGGTCAGGCCGCTGGCGTCGATGGTGTCGTTGCCCGCGCTGCCGGTGAGTGAAGCATGTTCGACATTGGCGACGACATCGGTGCCGTTACCAGTCAGCGACGTGTTGGTGAGGATCGATGTCCCGCTCACGGATTCGATGATGGTGTCTTCACCAGCGCCGCCGTCGAGCGTGTCGTTGCCCACTCCGCCGATCAGCCTGTCGCCCGAGTTTTCTTGGCCGAGCAGTCGATCGTTGCCGATTCCACCAATGAGCGAGTCCGCTCCTGCACCACCGCCGATGACATCGTTGCCCGCATCGCCATCAATCGTGTCGTTGCCCAAGCCGCCCGTCAGCAGGTCTGCGAATGTTGTCCCGAAGATGCTGTCGTTGCCTGCTCCGCCGTCGAGCGTCACGCCACCAGCGACGAATTGGCGAGCATCCAGCGTGTTATTTGCATTACCGCCGGTGAGGTTCAGACCTTCGATATCGACAATGCGATCGGTTTCTAAACCCGTGAGTCGCGTGGGAGTTGCCAGCCAGCTCACGTCACCAGATTCAATGATCAAGTCGGTGCCCGTGCCGCCCGAGAATGTGTCATTGCCCAGGCCTCCGCGGAGTGAGTCACCGCTACCACCTTGGCCACTCAGGCGATCGTTGCCTGCTCCACCATCCAAGCTATCAGAGCCAGCTCCACCATAGAGGTTATCGTTGCCTCCGTTGCCGATAAGGACATCGTTGCCGTCCATGCCGAGCATCGCATCGCCTGCGGAACCACCGCGAATGGTGTCGTTCCCCGCGCCACCATAGACGGTGACAGCGATGGTCATGTTGGTGAGGTCGATCAAATTTGCTGAGTCACTGCCATTGATGATGAAGGCTACGACGTTGCTGAACGTGTCGACGCCCAAGCCTGTAATTGTTGTTGCAGTTAGCGTGATTGTCGGAGTCTCACCGCCTTCATACAGAGCGTTGTCGCCAGCACCACCAGAGACGGTGTCGTTGCCGAGATTCCCACCGACCGAATCGCCGCTGGTGCCGCCTCCGTCGACGAAGTCGTTGCCGTCATTGCCTTGCATGAAGTCGAGCCCCGATCCGCCCAATAAGCGGTCGTTGTCGGCTCCGCCAAAAATCGTGTCGTCGCCGCCTGCTCCCACGATGGTGTCGTCTCCCGCTTCACCGAGCAGCGAATCGGAAGCCGCCCCAGCTGTGATGGAGTCGTTGCCGGCGCCACCCAGCACGGTCACAGCTTTCGTCCCGGTATCGAGCGCACTGACAGTGAGCGTGTCGTTACCGCCGCCGAGATTGAGAGTGAGTGCTCCCGAGGGATCTTTGAAGGTGATGGTCGGAGTGCTGCCAGTCGATGCGATTTTCGAGCGGCCGTTACTTGCCGTGCCATCATCGCCGAGAGTGAGAACGTCGGCCGTGCTTGGGAATTCAAACGAACGCGACGTGGCAGTCAGCGCGTCGGTGACTGTTTCAACGCCAGTCAGAGTGATCACTTTCGAGTTGAAGGCGAGCGTTCCGTTGGCGGCGGCGGTGTAAGTTTGAGTGACAGTAGTCGTCGTGCCGTTGATGACTTGGAACGCATCTCCGGTGGAGCCGGTATCGCCCGCGAACGAGAGGCCTCCGCTGGGAATCGGGTCGCCGCCGCTGAGGTCCACGATCAGCGTGTCGTTGTCGGTCGAGCCATTGATGGTGAGTTGCGACAGCGCGACCAATTCGGATTGCGCTGTGAGTTCTCCGTTGATGCGGATCTCGACTTTGGAGCCATTGCGTTTCACCTCGAAGGTGTCGGCAATCCCGTCATCGTTTTGCGGACGTGATGGAGTATCGGCGGCACTCAGGCTGAGCGGCTGAGCCGAACTCACGATCTCGATGGGCACGACTTGATAGTCGAGCGATGAGATGAAGAGTCCCGCTGCCACGGTGATCTTGGGCGAGCCGGTCAGACCGTTGGATGGAGTAACTGTTACCAGGCCCGTTGATTGTCCGACCGAATAAGCCAGATTGGAGGGAGCCAGTTGCGGCACTGGCGCGCCGTTGTCTTGCAGACGTTGTTGGTCGAGGTACGCCGAGGCGATGCCGTTGGGATGCAGCGCGTTGAGTTGGAACGTTGTGGGCGTGTTGACCAACGTGCGAACCTTGGGGATGTCCGCCAGGAAGTGCCCCTTGGTTTGGCTGGTGACATTGTCGGATTGCACGGTCACTTGGAACGTGCGTTGGGTCGATGCTCCCGTCGAATCTGTGGCCGTGACCGTGATCGTTGATGTCCCGCTCGACACGCCATTCGCGACCTTCAGCAAGAGGACTCCGTTCTCATGGTCCGCAGCGACTGTGATGTCATTGACGACGACGTCATTGACGGGGCGGTTGCTCGATGTTGGGACGGCAGCAATGGCTTGCCGGACCGAGTCACCTTCAACCAACACGCCGAAGATCGTGTTGTCGAAGTCGAAGCTGCGTTGAGCACTCCCGGTCACAAAGAACTGCGAGTCGCTCTGATCGTCGATGCCTTCAATGAGTTTGGTGGCCGACAACAAACCCGCTCGGTTGTGCTGCAGGTCCAGGCTGAACTGGTCGTCGTAACTCCCCAATGATGACCCACCTGTGCCGGGTGGAATGCCGGTCGGGTCGCCAGTGAAGAGGTTGCCGTTCAGGATCTTGTGGAAGATTGAACCCGCGTAGAAACCGCTCTCGGCCAAGGTCGAAACATGAGCCACGGCGCGATGGGCGTAGTCATCGAGTAACGCAAACTTCATCGTCCCGAATCCAGTGACTCCGACGTTCAGGCTGTTGGGAGTTCGAAGCACACTGGCCGACACATTCGAATTCGAAGACGCCACCGTGTACGCGATGTTGTTGTTCTCAAGGTCCGCTCCATCCAACGACACCAGCAACGGCGATGTGGCCAGCGCGGTGACGTCCGAGAGCGCGACCAACGTCGGAGCGGTCAGGACTTGGCGAACTTCCAAGTGTTCGATCGGAAGTCTCGACGCAAGATGCCGACGTCGACGGAAGGACGAGGAAGAACACAGCTCAGCGAGCGGTTGTGCGAACTGTCTGTTGAGCCAATTGATCCAGGAGTAGCGTTGCATGTCGGGTCGATCGGTGGGTTGGAAGTGATGCTGTCGTGAGGAAGCACGTCAGCAAAATCGTGAGTCGGCGAGTCTGCCCCAACGCGCGGCGGACTCAATGAGAATTCCTCGATCCAGTTTGGCTCTGAGAGTGAGTGTTAAGCGACTGGGACAAGTTCCTAGAAAGTCCAAGCTGCGTTGTGATGCCAATTTCGGCGCCGCGTGGTGGCAGGCGGTATTCCGTTGGTCGATTGTTGGAAGCGTCGACAAACGAAGATCCCGAAGTCGCCGACGTCGCGTCGTTACAAGCGGACTGCGGTCCAACTTGCTGGTCCATCATTGCCACTTCTGACGATTCGACAGCCAGTCTCTGAAGTACGGATCGACGTTCACGTTCCCCAAAACCGCAATGCAGCTCGCGGATGCTGGCTGTTCAGACTCAAGAATCGCTCTCGTCTAACGAGCTGACGGTTTGCGATACGCCGTGTGTTCAACGACACGAACAGCGCGCTCAGTTCGTCGAACATGGTGAAAGGCATCGATCGCCACTCGATCGAGTGGCATGTCTGTGTGGCCGGCTCGAACGATTATCGCGTTATGAGTTGGCACATGATCGACGGAATGCCTGAGGTGTTGTTTGTGAGTAATAACCAGTAGTTCGATGTCGTCGTCACTCACTTTGACCGAGTTCAAATGACATAAGCGTCAGTGCGTAGTCGCCGAGTTCGGTGACTTCGCAATGACGCTTCTTGCTTTGTACCGGTTGCTGAAACCGACCTAACGCACGCCTTCATTCAACGAGGCTCGCGACCTTCTCATTCCCGTCTATCTCTCTTTGCTTCATCAGTGTTCGAACTGTGGCCAATGTGTGATCTCCCCCGACGTCGCGAGAGCAAACTGCTGAACTCAACGGATTGGTATGGAACACTTCTTACTGAGCTGATCAGACCGCCGTGTCGTGGTTTGTTTCGTCGCCACGTCGTGAAGCGTTGATGGCATCCTCAAAGACATGCTGTGGGTGTTGCGAGAACGGTGGGCGAGGCGGACGCGGCGCGTCGCCTTCTTCGTTGTGAGCGAAGCGGTCGATGCGGTCATCCATGTTGGGATGCTTCGGAGCGGCTGCCGCCTTCTTCATCGAAACAGTTCGGCGCCAACGAATCACCGTGCGCAGAAGTTCGATGATGGCAACGATGCCCACGATGAGTGCAATCCAACCATACGTGTGCCACGAGATCGGTGCCGTGAAGTCACCAATCGGATAGGTGCCGCCCATGGCGAATGCCACCGCAGCGAATGCGCCGTCTCGCCACATTTTGTGCTTGAGCTTGCGGCGGGAGTGCTCGGCGACCGCTGTGCGAGCCGAGATGTTGGCGACCTCGCGCATCGACGACATCGCCATGGGCTGAGCCAACGATCGGGTCCGTTCGCGGCGCGCTTCGGTCTCGGCCTCGTTAGGTGCTCGACGGTGTGTTTCTACTTCCAGTTCTTCTTCGGTCTTGGCCTTGGGCTCCACGACTTCAACAACCGGAGCATTGACGGACTCTGGTTCTGCTTTCGCTGATTCGGTGTGCTTGTCGGTCTCGTTCGTCTCTTCGGCACCGCTGCCAGGAACGGCTTCGTCAGCCAACGAACCTGGGGCTGTCTGCTTGTCGGCAGGCTCCTGATTCGGATTGATGCCAAACACATTGGCTAACAGGTTGCGGAACGCAGCCACTTGCGAGTTCTCGTCTTCACCAGCTTCGCGCGCGGCTTCCGCCAGCACTTCGACCGGGATGGGAGAAGCTTCGTTCTTCTTCTTTTTCTTCTTGGCTTTCGCATCGGCGGGTGGCGTTTCCGGTTCATTCTCCTCGTTGCCTTCGGCTGCAGGAGTCTCTTCACCGGCATGCAAGGTTTCTCGTTCGAGTTCGACTAACGCATGCTGGGTCTCAGATCGCTGCTGAGCCAAGGCTTCGCGCTCGTTCCGGACAGCTTCGACTTCCGCTTCGATCTTCTCGACACGTTCTTCGAGCGCGGCTTTACCTTCGTCTTCCAAGATGCGGTCTGGATCGAGTGCCGCCAGTTCTTCGTCCGTGAGCTCGTCATTCGAAAGCTGCTTCAAGGTGACGAGTAGTTTTTGCTGCTCACGATTGAGTTGCTCGCGCAGCCGTCCAAAGTTGGCAACCATTGCGGCGAGTTGCTGACGCTCTAGCTCACGAGCTTGTTGCTCGTATTCGAGTTCCTCGAAGGCCAGTTCCAGCCGAGCTTTCAAGCCGTCTTCGTTGTGGGCGTCGACGTTGGTGAGGAGTTCCGAACGACGCGAATCAAGCTTCGATCGCTCGGACAACAGCCGCTCGATCTTGTCGGTCAGCATCGTCAGTTGCGAATTGAGGCCATCGCGATTGGCTTCCAAGGACTTCGTCGCGCCGCGGATTTCAAGTTCCTTGCGAGCGAGTGTTCGTTGCCGGTCTTGCAGCTTGCGGCGTTCGGCGTCGATCTGCCGTTGCATGCTGACGACGCTGTCTTCTTCGCTGACAAACCGCGATTCGTACTCTCGCAACCGCGAGCGATCGTTCTCGTGGGCCCGACGTTCGGTCTGCAATTCTTCAATGGTGCGTTCGAGCCGTTCGGCAAGGTCGCGGGCTTGTTTGCTGACGTTGTGGTTCTGTGAAACGAGCTTCTCGCGCTCGCTGCTGATTTGCTCCCAATCGGTCTTCAAGCGAGCTCGACCGGAACCCAGCGTCTCCATTTCTGAGGCGACTTGTTGGCGTTCGAGTTCAACTTCGTCGCGGACTCGTTTGAGTTCCATCTCTTTCTGCGCGAGTTTCATTTCGAGCGTACTGAGTTCGTCTTCGCGGCTGGAAACTCCGAGGCGATAGGACTGCAATCGCTCTTCGTCTTGCGCGACCTTCACTTTCCATTGAGCCAGGTTGGCATTGTTGGCGAGTAATGCTTTTTCCATCTCGACCATGCGCGCACGATCGTCGTCGCGCTGCTTGCGTTCTTGCTCTAGTTCGGCCAAAGCGCGTTCCACTCGTGACACAAGCTCACGCTGAGCTTCATCGGGATCGCCGCCGCCGGTCAGTACTTTCTGCTCCAGCTCGACAGAGCGTTGTCGTTCTTTGTCACGCAGCTTTCGCTCGAAGCGCAGCTCGGCCAGAGCTTGTTCCAGACGATCGCCCAGTTCCTTTTCACGCGCCACAAACGAAGCGCTTTGATCGGCGAGTTCGACCTTGTTGGTCTCTACGCGATGTCGCTCGTCACGCAGTTCTGCATGTTCCTTTTGAAGGTCAGCAACGCGCGCGTGCAGCGCTTCGCGATCGGAAGTAAGCGACTGCTTGGTCTCGGCGAGCTGCGATTCCATCAACTGCAGCTTCTTCTTAAGAGCTTCGACATGCTGACGGTCCGCCGCGATCTCGGCGCGTTCGGTGGTGACTCGCGCCAGGTCGGCTTCGATGCGTGTCTTCTCGGCTTCGATCTTGGCGTACTGAGACTCAACCTTGGCTTGCTCAACGGCCAAGCGGGCACGCTCAGCAGAGACCTCGCCGCGTTCCGATTCCAGTTGTCCCTGCATCGAGACAGCTTGCTCGCGGAGTTGTTTCGCTTCCGCTCGTTCTTGCTCGGCCCCGGCGAGTTCCTCTTCGACCTGCTTGCGCATCTGGTCGATTTCGCGTTCCTTTTGTTCGAGGAACTCGTGCTGTGTCTCGATGCGTTGTCGTTCGGTTTCGAGCTCTGTCTCGCGCAGATCAAGCTCTTCTCGCGCGGCCTTCAGTTCCAATGCCTGAGTCTGCACGCGGCTCTTTTCGATCTTCAATTCGGCTTCGCCCGCTGCGAGATGAGCAGCATCGGCATCGAGCTTGATACGCAACGCATCGAGCGCGTCGCTGCGGGTCTTGAGTGCTGCTTCTTGCTCGGCGAGTTGCTGCTGTGTGAGCACGCATTGTTGGCGTTCGGTTTCAAGCTGCGTCCGGTCGGCTGCGAGTGCCGCTTGCTCTAATTCAAATCGTGCGCGATCGGCTTCGAACTGCTCGCGATCTTTGCCAAAGGCCGCTTGAGCAGACTCGAGGACTTGCTGAGCGACGGAAAGTTGAGACTGAGCAGCTGCGAGAGCTTCACGCTCTGCATTGACCGTGGTGCGTTCTGTCTCCAGTGACTGTCGGTCAGTTTCCAACTGAGCGCGATCGTTCGCCAGCACCGCTTCTCGCTGCGAGCACTCGGATTCAAAGGCGAGACTGCGAGTTGCGAACTCTTGCTTCTCGGTTTCAAACGACGCGGTTTGAGTCGCAAAGGCCGCTTGCTCGGCCTGCAGGGCTTGGACTCGAACGGTGTGTTCGTCTTCAAAGAGTTGTCGATCGGACTGCAGCTTCTGCCAGCCAGCATTGGTCTCATGCTTGAGGAGTTCGATCTCGGTTTCGAGATCGCGAACGCGACGACTCTCTGCTTCGAGCGACTGCTGAGCGGCATCAATCTTTTGTTGATGTTCGGCCAATTGTCGTTCGCGGTCTTCGAAGCTGACACGGGTCGCGTCGATCTCGGATTGTTGCGCCGTGAGAGCTTGCTGATCGAACTCCAGCGTCTGCATCTGCTGCGCGAACGCGGCTTCGCGAGCGGCCCACTCGGCTTCTAATTGCTCGACGCGGAATTGGCGTTCGAGCAGTTCTTCATTGAGCTTCTCTGCCTCGCTGCGATCACTGTCGAACGACGCACGCTCGGTTGTGACTCGTTGCTTCTCGTCTTCGACTTCCTTCTTCAGTTGCTGCAGCGAGACGCGTTCGACTTCAAATGCCTTCTTCAACGCCTCGACGCCTTGCGCTTCGGTTTCGAGTCGTCGGCGTTCTTCGTCGATTTCAGCACGCTGCGTTTCGACTTCGGCTTCACGATGCCGCAGTTGTGCCTGTAATTCTTGTTGCTTCTTGCGGTCGCGTTCCAAACGCTCGCGATCGGCTTTCAATGAGTTGTGGTAATCATCCAAGGCCGCGCGAGCGGTTTGATAGGCTTGCGACTTCTCGTCGAGCTTGCCGCGTTCGCTGTCGATCTCGCCGAGGAACTTTTCGTACTGCGAACGACTGCGCTCGATCTCTTCTCGCTCGTGATCGAGTTGAGCTTCTTGCTGAGCCAGTTGCAGTTGTCGTTCTTCAACCTCGGCGCGCGATGACTCGATCTCGCGACGCAAACTCGCAAGGGCTTCGTGTTCCTCGCGGGCATTGGACAGCAACGCGTCGAGTTCGTGACGCTGACTGGCGATGTGACGGTCGGATTCTCCCAATCGATTCTGAAGATCGAGCAGTCGATTCCGTTCTTCGTTGACGGAACGTTGCTCGTTGTCGAAGGCTTGGCGATCGCGATCGAGCTGCGATGCCTTTTCAAACAACGCTTGTTGCTCTTTCGACAGAGATGATCGCAGCTCGGCGATGCGCATCTCTTCGGTGACGATCTGCTGCTGATTCGCGCGCAGTCCATTTTCCGTTTGAGAGACTCGGTCGGACAGTGCTTTGAGAGTCTCGCGTTCGGTGCGGATGGCTTCCGCGTCGGACTTGATACGTGCTTCGGTTTCGAGTGTTTGGCGTCGCAACTCATCGAGCGACCGCTCTTTGTCGACGACCGCTCGCAGACGCGTTTCGAGTTCGAGCTGCTTCCGTTTGAGATCATCCGAAAGCTTCCGCGACTTCTCGTCGACGCGAGCGGCATCCGAACTCACTTGAGCATCCCACTCATGTCGGGATCGCTCGAAGGCTCGCTTGGAGTTTTCGAGTTCGAGCTTCTCTTCTACGAGTTGTTTCTCCAACGAGTCCGCGCGTTGAATGCGCGAACGAAGAGCGTCGCTCTGCAGGTCGAGATCTTTTTGATGTTGCTGGAGTTCGGCTTCGCGCAAGGCGACCGAGCTATCGAGCGACTTCTGCTGCGCCGCAAATTGGCGAGCACGTTCTTCGAGTTCGGCTTCGCGACGAGCGACATCGGTCTGAGCCGCCGCAAAGTCGGCGCGCTGTCGCTCGATCTCGTCCTGCAGCTTCTGAAGTTGAAGCTGGCGATTAGCGATGTCGTCCTTTTGGGCTTGCAGCTTGCCGTCTTGATCGAGCAGCCAGCGTTCGTGCTCGGACGAGTCGACAGTACGACGCTCGACCTTGTTGAGTTCGGCCAGCAGTTGTCGCTCGCGTTCGGTGAGTTCGCGGGTGCGAGTGGCAATGAACTCTTCTTTGCGACTGGCTTCAGCCAGCCGCGCGTCGAGCAAGTTGCGCTGTGACTCGAGTTCGGTTTGCCATTGAGCGATGTCTCAGTTGTAGCGATCGGCTTGGTCGCGCAACGCCTTCTCGCGTTCACGCAATGACTCAGCGAGCTTCCTTAACTGCTCTTCATGGAAGGTGCGTTCTTGAGCGTCACCTTCGACGCCTTCGGATTGCGAAGCCAACTGTGCGCGACGCTGCTGCAACTCGCGGTCACGTTCCGTGAGTTCGGCTTCCTGCTGAGCTAAACGCTTTTCGCGTGCCTCTAACTCGGCCATGCGAGTTGTGGCTTGAGCGAGCTTCTTCTGCGTTTCTTCATGACGCTCTGAGACCTCGTTTTGTCGCGCTTCAAATTCTTGGCGTTGACGTTCGAGCTGCTCGCGTAGGGCCGTGAGTTCGGAGCGTTCGGCGTCCAGCAGCATGCGTGTCGCCGATAGTTCGCGACCTCCAAAGTTGCCGCCATTCTGCTGCACTTGGTTGCGGAGCTGATCGAGGATCTGGCGTTGCTTCTCAAGTTCCTGCTGACGACGTTCGAGTTCACGTTGCCGCGCATCGACTCGAGACTGCTGCTCGAGGAACGAGTTTCGTAGGCGTGAGAGTTCGGTCTTACGCTCAACAAATTCCGAACGGCGATGCTCGATCTCCATTTCAGCATTCGCGAGTGAGGCTTGTTTGTCGCGGATTTCCAGCTCGCGAAGTCGCAAGGCTTGCTCTTGCTGCTCGTAGGCCAGACGAGCTTGTTCGTTCTGATGTCGGAGTTCTTCCAGCTCGCGCCGCTGTTGCTCGGCGTCACTATTGCCCTACAGCAGCTCCATCACGCGGGCATCGAGTTCGCGCGCCGCGTCGCGTCCGGGGCTGTCTTCTTGCTGGTCTTGGTCGATCGTGCGGATCTTCTCTTCGAGCTCTTCGAAGCGCTCGGTTAGCTCGCGTTCGCGGGCCAACAGGCCGTGCTCGCGTTCTTTGAGTTTGGCGGCTTCTTGAGCGAGTTGAGCTTGAGTGCGCGCGAGGATTTCTCGGTGCTGCAGCATCTCATCCGGAAGCGAGCCCGCAGTCGTAGGGTCAATGACAAGCGGCGGAACTTGCAGCGCGGCTTCGACTTCTTCTGGTCGCGCCGGACGCATGCGGAATTCAAACGGACCGACAGCCAGGCGGTCGTTCTCGATTAGCTCAACCGGCTGCCGCACCGGGCGATCGTTGAGCCAGGTGGCGTCGGACCACTCGCGCAGCACGGTGTTGTTGGGACCGGAGACAATGAGGCAATGCTGTGCCTGAATGCCGGAAGCTCGCACTTGCAGCGTGCAGCTACGAGCCGAGCCGATCGAGCATTGAGTTCCCGGTGGCAGCGAGACGGCATGCAAGCCGAGGTGTTGTTGCACCGGCTCGATGACGAGGACTCGACGCGCTGGCGGGAGGGACTTCACGGCGGGCAGTAACGGTGAGGAAGACAGAGTGCTCATGAGGCTTCTCAAGTCAGTCGCCGGGCGTTGTGGTCGGCGAGTGTCGAACTGCGAGTGTGGACGCGTGCTGGACCGAGACCGGTTGCGCACTGCGAAAAGATTTCAACGCCCTATGCGATATACCCCGCGCAGGAAGCTGGTCAAAAAATGCCGCAGGTGGTCGGTCCGCAAAGTCGGAAACGTGCAACCGCTCAGCACGACTGCTCCCGTCGTACCGGGTATGGCAACCCGTTGTGGATCGGCAACGTGTTGCGAAAAGGCTTCAAATCGCGACTTGATGAGGTCGCGATGATTCCCTTTCACCTCGGCCGTCGCGTTCGAACTTGAGGGGTGAACTGCGGCGGGAAGACACCTTCTTCGATGAGTGCTCGGCGGTGCTCGACGCGATGTCGGAGATTGATAGCCAGAACGTGAACTGTGATCTGACCGATGATCGTGCGGCCGACGAGAACTGGACCGCTCCATTCGAAGTGCTCAGACCAGTCATCAACTCGTGGGTTAAAGAGACGGACGACGGAATTGGAAGCAGGGTCGTGCCCGGCGATGTTGGGGCCTTTGTGGTTGTTGCATGCGAAGCAGGCCAACGCGAGATTCGATGGTATGGTGGGGCCATCGTGCTTCTCAGCGATGATGTGATCGACTTCGTGTGAAGCCTCATCGAGAGCCGCTGGCATTTGGCAGTACTCGCAGCAGTTCAAGGCTCGAAGGGCGACAAACTCGCGAAGGCTGCGGTCCATGATGTTTACTGACTCACTCGCGACTTTAAGGAGCAGCGGGCCTTTGATTTCACGAGTCCTAGAAAGCTGCTGACTCGCTCATAGGCATCGGCCTCTTCAGCTTCGGCAGGAGCAAGTGCGCCTGCTCTCGCTTTGGCCGCGAGTTCGCTCATTCGCTTGCGATCCGCCTCGGAAAAACTCCATCGCAAGAACTCTTCGGCAACAGCTTGAGCCATGGCGGGCTCTTCGGGAGAGATCACTCGGGAGAGGATCAACGCTTCATGTGGGGCGAGAGTTGTTGTGGTCATGTTTCAATCCGCTGAGATCACTGATTGGGACTGAGGAAATCTAGCCTAGGTCCGTTGGGCTGCCATACCCCAACGAGATCCTCTGCGGAACGAGACGCTGTTGAACGACGTGTTTTGTAGCGGGGCTGGATGGTTGCTCGCTCTCGGTTCAGGACGGACTTAGAGTCCTGTCCGAGCTTGGTTGAGCTGTATCTGCGGATGGCTCTGTGCGGCTTTTTGCTGCCGCCTAAGTTTCATTTTCTCTTTCGGCTTGATGTTCGAATTGGCTTGGTTGTTCCTTCTATTGGGCTTACTCATGAAACGATTCTTGGCACTCGGAGTTGTTGTGACAGCCGCGTTGGCGGTGGCGATGCATTGGGCGGCGATGGAGCAGGCGATTGCTCAGGGTGTTCGTCCGCCCGTTAAGAAACCCACGATTTCGAAGGGGCCTTCCAAGGTGACTCAAGCCACGCCAGCTCAAGTTCAAGAGTTCGAGCAGCGTGCCAAGAAGGCTCAGGACGAGTTCATCAAGGACTCCGTCGAGCTCGCGAAAGATCTCGAAGATGCGGGGCTCTACGAGGATGCCAAGTCTGTCTTGGAAACCATCGGCAAAATTAAAGACGACGTGCCGGGGCTGAAGGAAAAATTACAAGCTCTCAAAGACTCGGCGATGGGTAGCAATAAGTCGTCGATCGATCTCGACGTCACGAAAGGCTGGACCGATCCCGTGGGACGCGTGGAGAAGGGCAAGCCGTTTCGCGTGGAGTCGTCTGGAACTTACAAGTTCTCGGCGATGGCGACGCTGGGGCCCAAGGGTTATCCGACGGAAGACTTGCAGAAAGAAATGGTGCCCGGCGCGCGATGCGGTGCGCTGTGCGCGCTCATCATCCCCGTGGACGACAAAGGCAAACTTGGTAAGCCGCTGGAGCCCATCGAAGTTGGCGAAGGCCGGGACATCAATCCGAAAGAGAATGGCTTGCTGTTTCTGAGTGTGAACTTGCCGCCGGCGCATAAGTCGACGGGCAAGATCGAAGTGACCTTGAGTGGGCACATCATTCGCTCGAAGTAGCGGCACGTGGGCGACGTCGCACTGGATACTGACCCTAGGCATCGAGATCGAAGATGACTCATCGCATTCAATGGCTGGCCGTTGTGTTCGTGGGCCTGACGACGTCGGCTGTGGCAGCTCCCATCGACTTCAGTCGCGACGTACTCCCGATTCTTTCGGATGCTTGCCTTCATTGTCATGGCCCGGACGAGAAGCGGCGCGAGGCCGATTTGCGACTCGATGAAGAGGCCTCCGCGAAGCGCGTGAAGGATGGTGTCGCAGTTGTTCGACCGGGTAAGAGTTCCGACAGCGAACTGATTCGGCGCATCACTTCCACCGATCCTGACTTGCAGATGCCGCCGCCCAAGTCGGCTCGCAAGTTGACGTCGTCCGAGATCGAAACGCTCAAACGTTGGATCGACGACGGCGCGAACTGGTCGGGGCATTGGTCGTTTCAACCTCTGGTGCGACCGGCCTTGCCGACGCTGAAGGCCAACGCGCGTGTCGTCAGCAACCCCATTGATGTGTTGGTGCGAGCTAAGCTCGAACGCGAGCAGCTCACACCGTCGCCGCGCTCTGAGTTAGGAATCTTACAGCGGAGAGTGACGCTGGATCTGACGGGGCTGCCTCCTCAAGCGGATGACGTCGACGAGACTCACCAGCAGGCCGAGTTGTCATCGCGAGACGAAGCTTATGCGCGGCTGGTTGAGCGATTGTTGGCATCGCCCGAGTTCGGCGAACGCATGGCTTGGGATTGGCTCGATGCCGCGCGCTATGCAGACTCGAACGGCTATCAAGGCGATGGCGAACGCACGATGTGGCCGTGGCGCGACTGGGTGGTGAAGACGGTCAACGAGAATCAGCCGTATGACGAATTCACGGTCTGGCAGTTGGCGGGAGACCTCTTGCCGAATGCTCGTGTTGAGCAGCAGTTGGCTTCGGGGTTTTGTCGCAATCACATGATCAACGGCGAAGGCGGACGGATCGCGGAGGAAAACCGAGTCGACTATGTCATGGATATGACAGAGACCGTTGGCACCGTTTGGCTAGGGCTGACGTTCAATTGTTGTCGCTGTCATGACCACAAGTTTGATCCGCTGTCGCGTCGCGATTACTACAGCTTGTTCGCGTTCTTCAATCAGACGCCGGTCGATGGCGGTGGCGGGAATCCTCAGACGCCGCCGGTTATTGAAGCGCCGACGAACGACCAGACTTTGTTGCTCAAACAATGGGACGCGACGATTGCCGAGGCCGCACGCGATGTCGACTCGTTCGAAAAAACTCACTGGCCGCGACCGGATGGCAAGTCGTCAGACGAGGCTGATGCGCTCAAGGCTGCTCCAGCCAATGTGAAGGCCGCGCTCAAGCCGAGTGCTGCGGCTCGGAATCGGAATCAACTGTTGGAGTTGGAGAAGCACTTCGACAAAGACGCACCCGACTTTGTGAAGGTGGTTCGCAAGCTGCGTGAGTCGATCGACAACCGCGACAACCTCAAGAAGTCGATCGTGCGCGTGATGGTGATGGCCGACATGCCTCAGCCGCGTCAGACCTTCATGCTCGACAAGGGCTTGTATGACAAACGCGGTGAGGTCGTGACGGCAGCCGTGCCGACCAAGATGCCGAAGTTGGAAGTGGGGCAACCAGTCAATCGCCTGGGGCTCGCGAAGTGGCTGACCGCGCCGAGTAACCCTTTGGTCGCGCGCGTGACCGTGAATCGAATTTGGCAGCAGTTCTTCGGAGTGGGGTTAGTGAAGACTGCCGAAGATTTCGGTTTGCAGGGTGAGCCGCCAGCG
>OMIV01000126.1 GCA_900299185.1 Planctomycetaceae bacterium | reverse complement strand
TAAGCCTTCGTCGGCAGCGTCAGATGTGTATAAGAGACAGCGCCAGTACCAACTCGTGCTGTTTGCCAAGACGCCGATCTTCAACGCCAATTCCTTTGTGCTGTCGGCTTCTGACTTCGAAGTCGCCACCTTCGACGCGAATCACGCGGGGCTCATTCACTTCGAACCACCATCGTTTGATCGCCGCTTGCGCGACAGAGACTACCAAGCGAGCTACCTTCAACCAGAGTCACCGTTGTATCGGAAGGCGCTCGTTCGACGATCGCAACGCGTCCCGACTGTCAGGTCAGCCGCAGACAGGGACGAGAGCAACTCAACGCTGCTTCGGCATCTTGGAGTTCCGGCAACCGCCGCCCATAGCCGTGCTTCACAATCAATCGTCGAGCCTCCGCCAAGTCAGCCTCCACCGCCCCCCACGGATAAGCGGTCTGCGTCTGCCCGTCCCCGTGTCCCCTGCTCTCCCCGTCCTCTTTCAAAAGACGTCCGAACAATCGCACGCGGTACAGCAGGATGTCGGCGAGGAACAACGGCATCGGGCCTCGCTCGGCGATTTCCCAGGCTTCGTCGAGATCGCTCTGCGCGCTGTCGGGACCGGAGTGAAGACCGCAGAGACTCAGCAGCCAAGCGCGAGTGAGCAGTCCTCGCGGGAGTTCGTGTTGCTGTCCAGAGCGGCGGAGGCCGGAGACGGCTTGGTCGATTTCCGAGCGGGCAGCTTCAAGCTGCAATTTCAGAATCGAGATGTCCGCAGAATTGAGGATCGCCGCATGCATCGCCGCTCGGCCCAGCGTGAGGTGATCGAGAGCGATGTCGAGGAGCCAGTTATTGCGTGCGGAAATCTTGAGCGCTTGCGTCGCACGTTGAATAACGGCGTGCAACGTCTTGGACTGCTGCAGCCCGCTGCCGCTTTCGGTAGCCAGCCCGCTGGCGTCTGACTGAGACAATGCCTCATCGCCAGTTGGCTCCGCAGCCAGCCGCAGTTTCGTCATGGCCCCAACCGCGTTCGCAGCAGGCTGCGACGCCCAAAGCGGCAGCAGCCTGCTGCAGTCCAATGTGGCCTGCCACGCGGTTCGCTCCGTTTCGACCATGAGCAAATCGCAATATCGAAAGCCCCAGAGCGAATACAGCAGCGGGTGTTCGGGCTGGCTCTCGGCCTGCATCTGCTCGGCTTCGCGAAAGAGTTCGAGGCTGCGGCTTCCAAATGCAGACCCAGATGGAAAGCCCAAGCCACTCCCCGCCTGATGCAAGACATCGGCCAGCGTCGTGCGAAACGCCATTCGCAGAAACGCATCGCCGCTGCGATCGGCGTAGGTCATGGACAGCTCCGCGTCCCTCACCGCACCGGCCACATCGCCCAGCGTCAGCTCCAGCTCGCTCAAGTTGCCGGCGAGGCGGCTGCCAAACTCCCAGTGCTCTTGCTTCAGATACATCTCCAGACCAGCCCGCATCGGTTCGAGAGCCTCAGTCAGCCGGCCCAAGGCTCGCAGACGCGTGGCGGCTTCGTTCAGCAACCAAGCTTGATCACCTTTCGTGAGTGCGGGCGAGACGCGGCTCCACGGGGTCTCGAAGAAGCAGGCGACGGCTCCCAACTCGGAACCGAACGCCCCGAGTTTCTTGGCGCTGTAGTATTCCTTACCTCGCAAGATGCGGGCGGCATAGACCTCGTGGCGAGCCTCCTGCTGCAAGCCAGCGTGGCAGCCGTGAGCGATGGCTTGATAGAGCGGTTGCAGGTCTTCGAGCGTGGCATGCGGCTTGTCCTTCGTCGTCGCGCAGAGATGTTCGTACAACCGACGATGCGCGGTCTGCCAAGCCGAGGCATAGGCTTCCAGCCTGTCATTCATCGAGCCAGGAGAACCAACCGCCACAGCGTCTTCAGCCCCAGATACCGAGGCTTCAGGGCTCCCGGAAGGTGATTCACCATCGAACCTTGGGCTTTGCCCAGGGCAGATAGAGGTTGCCCCGTTCGGGCACGCAATCGTTTCGCGAAGTACTCGCGAATCAGCGGGTGTGTATCGAGCGACACCAACGCCCCGCTTCCTTTGCGATTCACCGTCAACAGCCGTGCGTCTTCCAATCGCTTCAACGCTAAGTTGCGTTGAACCTCGCTGAGCCCCACCAACGGTTCGGTCAACCCGACGAGCGGCTCACCGCTCCACAAGACTTGCAAGCAATCCACACTGGCCGGTCGGTCGAACAAGCCCAGCAAGCTCAACAACGCGATGGCTTGTTGGCCTCGGGATGATCGGGGAGCAGACGAGGGACAGACGGCCGCAGAGGCACCGAAGTCAGACTGAGATGCTCCAGTACCGAGTGTCGACGAGCAGCTTTCCGTGTTTGTTTTCTTCGTTCCCCTCGCGGCCTTCTGTTCGATCTGCCCCTCTTCCTCGAACGATTTCACATAGGCATCCAACACCCGGAAGGCATGCCCGCCTTGCTCTTCGAGATCTGCATCTTCCAGCTTCACAAGATCTCGCCGCCGGATGTCTCCGCCATGAGCGTCTCGCAAATAGCTGCCGAGCAAGTTCAACGTGAGAGCATGGCCGCGCACGTCCTCGACCAGTTGTTCGAACTCGGCCTCCGTCCCATGCACGTCGAGCGACTTCAACAGCGCGGCTCCGGCCGTGGTGCTTAAACGCACCAGCCGTCGTTCGGGCGCGGTCGTCTGCCAATACGTCTTCAAGTCTGGAATCGAATACCGAGTGGTGACAACGCACAGACCTTTGCTCCGGGTCGCCAGCTCTTTGAGCAGCACCGCGAGAGCTTCGTCCTTGAGCTTGCTCTGCATCGGCGGGCCGGGCAGATATTGCAGTGGTTCGAGCCCATCCAGAATCAGGACCACTCGCCGCTCACCCACCAACTGAGCCAGCCGTTTGGCTTTCTCGAACGCACCCTTTGAGCTGTTCGCCATCTCCGAGTCGCCAAAGAACGCGAGTGCTTCGGCCAAGAACACATCCGACGAAACCGCCGCCTGCTCGCGCGAGCCCTGGCTATAGAACGACCAAGCAAACACGGCCTCACACCCTGGCCAATCCCGATGCGCCAGATCGGCGGCCCACTTCGCGACCAGCGACGTCTTGCCCTCTCCTCCCAGCGCCACAAACGTCAGCACCCGAGGCCGCTGCGCCGAACCTGCAATGGCTTGGTCCCAAGCCGCATTAAGAACATCCATCTCAACTTCTCGCCCAATGAGTTCGTCAGGGGCGTACTTGAGAATGCGCGAGATGTCCGTCGATTCGACGTCACAAGCGGTGGTGACGGCAGGAGCAAACGGGCGAGGAAAAAGTGGTGCCGCTTGAGTTGTTGCCAGAGTTGGTGGAGTTCCGGTTTCAGGCGGCGAGTAACGACGTTTTTGCAGAACCTTCCGCAAGAGGGATTCATATCCTGATGAGACATCGTCGAGGCGGAAGAAGTCATAGCCCTGTAGTTCGAGCGGGATGTGCTTCCGATCCGACTCTGCAAAGACGACTGGAAAGATGCGATCGTTATGCAACTTCTTGGAATAGAGCAGACGCCGGATCAACCCGGCCTCCCAACCGACTCCCTGGCCTTGATCGGGTAGTTCTTGGTCGCGAAATCGGCGTTCGTAAGTCTCTGTGACAACACAGAGCACGTAATCGGCCTCGATCAGTTGCCGCGTCATCCACGTGGGCCAGTCCTCGCCCGTGTCTTTGTAAAAGTCGAGCCGGCACTCGCACCCATCGCGCGACAAGCTGGCGCCTAAGCCGCGCACGCGATCCTCATGGTCGGCGGAATCATGGCTGAAGCTAATAAAGACGGTCGTTCTCTTGCTCATGACTGCCCGCCCTCCGAATTCAAGCGGACGTAATCCCGATGCGTGCCCGGAAACGACAGAGCGATTGCAAAACGGCGAGCACTCTCCGACGAAGCGACAGCAGACATGACGCGGCCCATCTGTGTGGTGTTGACTGAGGCACTGAACTGCCTCGCGTTCATGCTCTCAAAACCAATCGCGAATTACGAGCACGCCGCAGGCACGCGTGTTGGAGTCGGGTGGGGTCGTGAAACTCGCATGCCTGGGGACTGCGGCTCTTGATCTTCAGATTGATTATGGCGCGAATCGAGTCAGATGGCGTCGCTTCCACGAGACGTCTTCACACCGCAGGGCACGACTCGTCGGCTATGTAAGTTGGCCGGTCGCCTTAACGCTGTGGCACGCACTTCAGTACGCTCTCGCCCTGCGAATCGTCCGCTCGAACTTCATCTGCCCCACCCAACAACACTCCCACCAAGGAATTTCGAAGATGCCAAACTCGTCTCTCCATCAGCCGTCACCGGATCGTCGAGGCCATAAAGTTTGCGTGTCGCCTCGGTTTCGCCGGCAATGTCCTGAATCTCCGGCATCGTCGATTGCATGCGATACGCAAGCTCGAATGAATTGATGCGCGCCTCCAGCGCC
>OMIV01000125.1 GCA_900299185.1 Planctomycetaceae bacterium | reverse complement strand
GTAAAGAGCGGACATTCTGGGACTCCGTTGAAGTTGCGACTTGAGAACTCACAACCCCAGCTGAACCAGTCTGTCCGCTCTTTACCAGTTACCACCCACGGTTTTGCGATGAGCCAAAGATTGTGCATCAGGATGGTGAAGGTACCCTGATAATTCACGGCGAGAACGAGTCTGCAGCCGAAATCAGCGTTTCGCCAGCAAGCCTGATAGGCGTCACCGAGCGATGTAACGCATTTTTCACGTCAACAGACGATGAATCCCAAACAATGTTCGTCATCGCCAACTGGAAATTCGGAGCCATTATGGGCGGTATATTGAGCTGCCTTACGGCTCTCTATGTTGTTGGCTACTCAATCGAACTTGTTAAGCGAGTTCTCTTCCGCCGCCGTTGAGCGTCTAAAGCCGAGATGCCGGGACGAATTCCGTTCGTATTACGCGTATCAAAATGCGATTTCTGAGTCCCACTCGCGACTGACTATTGCAATATAGCCCTGAGTGCCATCATAGGTTGTTTTAGCTTGCGCCAACCTGGCGACTTTTGCGAACCTGCCTGCACTCTATCGGTTCAACGGCGACATTCCTCAGGGGTAGCGCAGGTACCGGGCTGCACGACATCACGAGCAGCGTGTACGAGGCCGGCGCTCATATAACGGCGAGCTGACTGTGTACCTACTTCTTATCGTTCTTGTCCGGTGAAGTTGAAGCAGGCTTCTCATCTGGCTTCGCGGGCTTGTCGTTTGGTTTGGACGATGCGTCATCCACTCGAATCAGCGGAGCGTCGCGTGTTTTATCGATGACGTTTTTGATCTGATCGCCCACTAGCCGGTCGGCCAAGATGCGCCGCACCCAGGCCAAGGCATCCGTCGCCAACGGAGATGATCGCCCCGGATTCTTCTGCTCGGCTGCAACGATGTTGAGCATCTTTTGCACGGCCTCTCGATACTGGTGCTTCAAGTAAAGAATGCGTGCTTCGAAGTATTCCAACAGCAACGGATCATTGAACTCGGTGCGACAGATTCGCAGACGCTCTTCAGCGTACTCCGGAGCCTCAATCTCCAGAGGCAACGTCACCGACACAAACGCCAGATGTTGTCGCGCGGACTTATCCGGTTGCTCTTTGATGGCCTGATCCAAGAACTCAAACGCCTTCAGCATTTGGCCTGCCCGAGTCAGATACGTCGCGAACCTAGTGACGATGATCGGGTTGTACGGGAACTCGGTGCGCAGCTTTTCGAACTCAGCATCGTGCTCCGCTGAGTTCGAAGCCGTGCTGAGCACCGTGGCATACGCCTCTGCCCCGGGGCCGCGTTTGCCGGATTCCTCATAGAGCTGCTTCGCGATCACCGTGGCCGCGTCGGGTTCCTTGAGCTGCAACAAGACCTGAATCTTTTGGTTACGAGCCGGGATGCTCTTCGAGTCAACTTCCAAAAGTCCGTCGATCAGCGATAGTGCTTCCGCGTACTTCTGATTCTGCATCGCAAAGACAATCAGCTCGCGATGGAACTCCGGCATGTCCTTCGAGAGTGTCAACGCAGTGGCCAACGTCTGCTGCTTGCGTTGCTCGTGAACTTCAGCGGCCTTGGGTTTGTTCTCGGCAGAGAGCATCACGGCTTTGGCTTGGAAGGCATAAGTGGCATACAGAGCCACCGGCCCGACAGCTGCAAATTGGTCGTTTAGCTCAATCAATTGATCGAGGCTGCTGCGGTCGCGCGCGAACAATCGAAACCGCAACTCGAGCCCTTTGAACTTTGGGTTGTTGGGTTCGGCGGCTGTCGCACGTCGAATCTCAGCGGTCGCCGCTTCGTTGCGTCCGAGGCGGTCGAGCGTGATGGCCTTGAGATAGTGGAACTCGGGCGGAGCACCAGAGTCGCTGGTCACGCTGAGTGTTTCGAGTGCCTTCTGATCCTCAGACAACCGCAACTGAGTCCGCGCCGAGTCGATCTTCTTTTGGAAGTACTCGGGATTACTGCAGCCGCTCACGACAGCCAGCAGGACCAATGCCATCCTGAAAATCGACACAATCCGCACTCCTACGAGACCTCGGTAACGACACCGTGCGAAATATAGGTCGAGACCCAGCCATTGGCGGAGAGCTTCTGCAAACGGACCCGCCATTCGCCACAAGCCGTCGTCTGCGAATCATGGCGAATGTAGTGACGCGTAGTCTTGGTGAATTAGCAGCCGCGGGGCGCTCGGCCGTGTGGACATTGGAGATGAATATGGGGGCTACGATCGCATTCAAGGAGCCTTGGCGAACCTCGGTTACGACATTGCCGACTCGACTGTCGCCAACGTTTTCGGAGTGACAGGACGCCGTTAGAACTTTTTCTTGCTGGTTTGGAAGATTCACTGCCTAATTTGAAGCCGCTCATTCGCGGTGAAAATTTCGAAAAATCAAGCTGATTTCATGGTGTCGCGAAGCCACTGGACGGTTTGAGGTAATCCTTGCCGTTCGAGTGTGGCGAGGAAATCCGGGAGCGATACCGGCGGCTTCCTGAGGCTTTGATGCTGAGCAATTACTGCCGCGAGAACGACTTCTGGATGGTGGCGAATCAAGATCGCAAAGAAATCGTCGGGATGAATTGCTTCGATTTCGAATGGCTCCAATCGGTGCGACGGAAAGTCCTTGAGATTGAACGTGACGATGACTTCCGATTGTGAATGAATCGCGGTCGCAAGAACATGCCGATCCTCGGCATCCGGTAAGGTAAGCGTATCGATCAAGCCTTCCTGACCGGTCACGAGGCAATCGCGAACGCTTGAATTCATCAGGTCACGGGTTCGAGTCAATTGAGCAAGCGTGAGGTCTGGCCGATTTACCAAAACGTTTCGCATCCATTCGTCGTGAATCGCATCACTCCATCGAGCAGAAAAAGCATCTCGAACAGCCAAGTGCATTAGAAAGTCACGCAACGGTGCGGGATACAGAACGCAAGCGTCAAGTACGGCGACAATCGGAACCACTTCAATATCCCATGCCGAGTTCTTGAGCTTGCTGAGTCAATTCGTCCAAGACCTTGAGCCGCTCTTGGTCAATCCGGCTCTTGTAAGACATGACGTCCTCGAAGAGCACGCGGCGATGCGTTCCCACCTTCTTGAATGGTATCTCGCCGCCTTCCATTCGCTCGATCAAGAATGGACGGGAGACATGTAAGAGGTCGGCAGCCTGCTGGGTGGTCAACTCGGTATCAACAGGGACGACCGTGACGGTCTTGCCACGAGCCATTTGCATCAGAATGTCGGTCAAGAGTTGCATTGCTGGAGCCGGAATTGGAACCGCTTCAGAGGGCGAGCCAATGGGCTGAATGCAAAGCTCCGAATCGCGAGTGGTTGCTAGGCGTGCCAAGCGCCTGTAGCAGTCTTGAGCAACGACGGCTTGGTCGGTCGTAGACGCCGAAGTACTCGGCAGGTCACCTAAGAGTGTCGCCATAAGTCATTCGCTCCTTTTCAGTCCATACTGCCACAGTTTTGCATCAAACGCAATAACCGAAACAGACTTGGAATGAATTTACACGTTGAAATAAGCGAACCCTGACCTTAACTGGTTCAAATCTTGCCAACTGTCGTCACGAAAATGGCTGAAAAACAGCGTTTTTTGAGAGTCGGAGTGACAGGACGCCGTTAGAACTTTTTCTCGCTGGTTTGCAGGGCTGGGATTGCCATCTGCGAGGGCAACTCAATACCGGAAACGTCAGTAATGGCAACGAGTTATGATGTTTACTCGCCGCGGTTGATGCGAGTTTCAAGGTCTGCAAGTGCTGAGAGCACTTCGTCAAACGTTACCGGCTCTGTCAGGTACATGTCCCGCATTGCGTGGTAGTCACGACGAAGGGCTGGCTGACGCTCAGCGGGCGGAACAAGCCGAAATGTTCCGCGAGTTGCCTCGTCGTAGCGTGCCCATGAACTTCCGAAAAAGTAGTTTTTCCATGCGATGACCCGATCGCGAAGCTCATGGTGATCGACCGCTTTTCGAGCGACCGGATGCAGTGCCAATGCCGCAGTATCCGCGTAGTGCCGAGAGAATCGGTCTGGTGTCGGCTTTCCGGATGGGCGGTGGTATTCCGTGTGGAGGATCGCTGCCTTTTCCCAAAAGGTTCGTTCGACCTCCAATGCGACGACTTGGCAACGCCAATCGGAGAACGCGGCGGGCAAGACGTCCGCTATCCACGGCCGAATTGGATGAGTGCCAACTGGCTGCTGGTCGGTCAAAGATCCGAACTCAAGTTTGACCGTGCGTTTGAGGTACTCGAAACCGTCCGAGTGCAGTGTGGGATAATGAAACAGCAGCACTGGCGACTTCGTCTGCTCGTCGATTCGAAACTCGAACCATCCCGGTTCGCGTCTTCCAAGTGCTGACTCAACGGCCGCATCGAGAACAGGCATCAGTCTGTCGCGTACAGCAACGCTGCAGGTCGCCTCGGCGTTGGTCATCCACTTGTTGGCCTGATTGCGACTGATGTTCGGTTTGGGGAGTTCAAGTCCGAGAAACTCGGCTCATCGCAAAACCGTGGGGGTAACTGGTATCAGCCGACGAGTCGGACTTTGGTGGTGTGAAGTGTTTCGATTCTCAGGATGAAGTGATTGCGGTTGCGGTAGCCGTAAGCT
>OMIV01000124.1 GCA_900299185.1 Planctomycetaceae bacterium | reverse complement strand
GCCCACGCCAAGCCAGTTTCAGCGATCTCGCGATAACGCGGATCGTCGAGTGCGAGCTCCAAGCAATGAATGGCGTTGAGCGGCGAGTCCGCAAACCAACCCATCCACAGCCACACTCCGGCGTCTTCGGGCGCTTCTTCGGCAGCCTTCTGAAGATGCGTCTTGGCGAGCGATGCGTTGCCCGCGTTGGCTGCAGCGACAGTGCGACGGAGTGTTTGAACGTAGGACATGGCGGTTCCTCAATGAGATGACGCCCCGAGGTCGCACGCTTGCCGAGTTTACAAACAGCATTTCCAACTGGTGCTGCCATTGGCCTCGTGAGGCGACACCGTTCGAACTTCGCGACCCAATTGGGGTAATGGGAACCTAGGCCATGAGAGATCGCTCTGAGGGTAATTCGTGAGGACGCCAAACTCTCGGACCTGACCGGTTCACAGACTTTGCCGCCGAAGCCCGCGCTGCCGATCGTGCCGGTTGTGGGCAACGAATCGATTGATGCAGTTCGACTGGTCGTATGCCCGATTCGAACCATTACACGAGCTTGATCTGGCGGCGATTCCCAAGTGCAAGTTCGCGGACCAACCCGAGTGGCCGGGATGTGATCTCCGTTCATTCTCTCTTTGTTTCCTTCGTTTGCTCCTGTTCGATGTCTTCACCAAGGCATTTGGAACAGAAGCAAACGAAGGAAACGGAGAGGAAGACCAACAGAGAAAATATGCAGTCCAGAATCGGAGCATCGCTTTCTAATTTTCAAGGCCGATGACAGCCCCCCGACTTAAAGCCCCGCCGGTTCTCGCCTGCAATCAGTGCTTATCAGCGGTGCAGATGACTTCAAATCGCTGCCTTGAACGAGCCGTCGCGGATCAGCCCGAGTGGTTGAGAACTGATCTTCGTTCATTCTCTCTTTGTTTCCTTCGTTTGCTTCTGTTCGAAGTCTTCACGAAGGCATTTGGAACAGAAGCAAACCGAGGAAACGGAGAGGAAGACTAACAGAGAAAACATGCAGACTCAGTGAGGACCGCTCTCCACTCACTTCAGCGTCGACAGGAACTCAACGAGGTCTCGGATCTCGCGCAGGGGCAGAGTGTCCTTCACTCCGGGCATCGCAGATTTGGGCGGGGTGCGTTCTTCGATGTCGGCAGGTTTGAGGCGCCGCTTCTCGCGTGTCGCGGTGACGATCACGACTTCGTCTTTCGACTCGGACTCGATTACTCCCGAGAGTACTTGCCCGTCGGCCATCACGAAGCTGACCGTGCCAAAGCCCTTGGCGATTTTGGCGTGCGGGTCGATCAACGATTCGAGCAAGAAGACTCGATCGCCGCGCTTCGCGACTTCGGTGAGGTCCGGTCCGGCATCGCCGCCGTCGCCTTTGAACTTGTGACAACGAATACACTGAGCCTGCGGATGACCTCGGAAGACAGACTGGCCGCGCGCTGCATCTCCGCCGCTGAGCGTCACTCGGAACCGAGCGAGCGGGTCGGTCGGTGCATGCTGGGCGACTCGGTCTTCATGTTGCTTGAGCAGTGCCATCAGGGGCGCGGTGCTGCGAACGTTCGCTGCTTCGAGCAGTTCCAGTTGAGTCGCTCCGCTCAAGAAGGCCCATTGAGACTTCGCCGCCTCGTTGCTGACGACGTCTCGCAAACCGGCTTCAAGCAGTGCATCGGCTGCGGGTTGCTTCAGCGAGGCCAGAGTGCGAACGGCATCTTGAGCTTCTGCTGTCGACAACTTCGTTTCTGCCAGCGCGGCTTGAATGGACGCGAGCGCCGCCTGGGGTTTGCTGGCGGCCAACACATCTCGTGCGACCGAACGCAGACTGGGTTCGTTGCTCTTCAAGAAGGCGTCGACCAGTCCGTCAACTGACTTCGACTTTCGAGCAGCCAGCAGTCGTAGCGACTCGACCCGGGTGCCAATCGGCTGCTTCACATCGGCGGCCCAGCCAGCGATCTGCGCGTCGTCCACTTTGATGGAGAATCGACTGATCAACTTCAAGACGTTGGTTTGCAGCTCGCCGTCGGTGCGTCCCGATAACGCCGCGATGTTCTCGGTCAAGACAGTCTGAATGTCAGACGCTCGCTTGGTGTTGTCGGAACCAAGTGGCCGCCAGACGCCAGTCACTCGGTCGCGCGACGATGGCTTGTCCCAGGTGGCGAGGCAGTCTAACGCTTCGGTTCGCATGTTGGCCGCGAGTTGTGGCTGTGTGACAAGACTTACAAGAGCGTGCGCGTTCGCCACTTGGCCTGCTCGAAAGTTGGCATTGATGATCCTCCGCGTCAGAGCTTCCGGCACTTGCGCCGGACTGGCATGCACTCGCTCGATCAAGCGAGCTAGCGACGGCATCGCCGCTTCGACAGGCACATCGTTGATGGCTCGCGCGGCTTCTGTGACCAGTCGCGGATCAGCGTCGTTGAGGAACGTCTCAAGGAGTTTGACTGCGGCGTCGGAACGCGATCGTTTCGCGAACGAGAAGTTGTCGTGTTGAGGATCGACGAGACGTCGAGCTGCGAGCAACACGGCCAGGCGGGCCGCTGAATCAGGTGCTGAGGCAAGCGTCTGAAGTTCGGCATCGTTGGCACCTGTCTCTTATACACATCTCCGAGCCCACGAGACGTAGAGG
>OMIV01000123.1 GCA_900299185.1 Planctomycetaceae bacterium | reverse complement strand
ATAAAACGCTTGAGCGGACATTCTGGGACTCCGTTGAAGTTGCGACTTGAGAACTCACAACCCCAGCTGAACCAGTCTGTCCGCTCTTTACCAGTTACCCCCACGGTTTTGCGATGAGCCATTTTTTGTGTTCACAGGCACGAATAATGGCCATTCCCGAGACGCTCCTAGAGAGCAACTTCAGAGAGGACACACCATGCAGATCGTCAACAGCGTCAAGAAGTTTCTGGTTTCCGAAGATGGCCCAACCGCAGTTGAATACGCGGTTATGATGGCTCTGATTATTGTTGTGTGTATCACGACGATTACTGCTATCGGCAACAACGCAAATGCTCGGTTCGGTCAAGTCGAAGCTGCGTTGAACGGCGGCGGTTCGTAACACTTCATCCCTGTGTCTAACACCAAACAGCCAGTCGATGATTCAGCAATTCCTGAATCATCGTGCTGGCTGCGTAGGCGTTTCGTTAGCAGGTTATGGAAATAAATATGTTTACAATTTTGGGTGAATTTGAAATTGCGAGTGTCGCTCAAATGTTAGCGACGTTTGTGATTGCCGCATCGTGTTTGATGAACGGCATCAATGGTCCTCGCGTGGGTTAAGTTCGAGCCGTTTTCTTACCTCACCTATTTCATCGTTCCGCCGGGATAGATCCGGGGGTTGAGCGATGCATTCTGATTGAGTTCCTTCAGGCGCCGAGATGAAACAAATCCCGTGCTGTCGTGGCGACATCGTCGCAGGAATTCTCAGTAAGCCTTTGATGCGGCAGCGTTAGTGCTGCGTCGGGCGGTCGGCAGGTCCATTCATCTGGGATTGGCCGGATTAGTGCTTCCACAGTTGCAGCAGGCGCGACGGACGTTCGTCAATGGGGAACTGAGCACGTATTGCGCAGGTTCGGTGGCATTCGACTGCCGGTGGTCTCAACATCTCGCTTCTGCGCCGACTTGCAATGAGTTGGCCGTTGATGATCTCTTTTTCTCGCTTACGAGTACTCTCCTGACATGGATGCCGGCACTGCCAAGCTATCGCCCGCAATGGAACGTTACGTCGAGGTGAAGGGGCAGAACCCCGGCACGATCTTGCTGTTTCGGATGGGCGACTTTTACGAGCTGTTCTTCGAAGACGCCGAGATCGCGGCCAAGGTGCTGGGCATCACGCTGACGAGTCGGGACAAGGGCTCGGCCAGTCCGATTCCGATGGCGGGCTTTCCGTATCACGCTTTGGAAAGCTACCTCCACAAGCTCATTCGGGCGGGCTATCGCGCGGCGATTTGCGAACAGATGGAGGACCCCAAGCTCGCGAAGGGGTTGGTGCGGCGCGAGGTCACGCAGATCGTCACTCCGGGCACGGTGACCGACGAGAATCTGCTGGATCCCCGTGAGAGCAATTACCTCGCGAGCATCTTTGTGGGGAAAGCCAAGGTCGGTTTGGCCTGGCTTGAAGTGTCGACCGGTCGCTTCTTTGTGTCCGATCTCGATATTGAGCAAGTTCCAGATGAGCTGGCGCGGATCCGCCCGTCTGAGTTGCTGGTCTCGGAAGCCCCAGCTCGGGGCGATCAGCTCATGCCGTTGCTCAATGTTCGCGGCATGCTGATCACGAAGCGGTTGCCGTGGATGTTTGCGTCCGAACGCTGCGTGAAGTTGCTGCTGACTCACTTTCAGACGAGTTCGTTGGCGGGCTTTGATGTTGATGTGGAATCTGCGGGCGTCACGGCTGCGGGGGCGTTGCTCGAGTACGTGCAGGAGACTCAGAAAAGTTCGCTGTCGCACATTTTGAAGTTGGAGCCGTTTCGGCGTGGTCGCAACATGATCATCGACGAAGCGACGCGAATGAGTCTCGAACTGACTCGAACGATTCGCGAGGGGCGGCGCGAGGGTTCGTTACTGGATTGCATCGATCAAACGGTCACGCCGATGGGAGCACGACTGATCGCCGAGTGGCTGTCGAATCCGTTGACCGACCTCAAGATGATCAACGCGCGGCTGGATGCGATCGAGGAGCTGTCGCCCGACACATTGCTTTGCCGCGAACTGCGCGAGCAATTGAGTCAGATCTACGACCTGCAACGGCTCACGGCTCGCATCGCGACGGGCCGTTGCTCACCTCGTGATCTCGGCAGTTTGTGTCGGACGTTGTCGCAGCTTCCGAAGATCAAAGCGAAGCTGGCGGGACGAAAGGCTGACCTTCTCTGCTTGCTGGAGGCTGACTTAGATCTCGTGCCCGAAGTGCGAGCCGACATTGAAGCCGCTCTCGTTGAAGATCCGCCATTGCTGACGTCGGACGGAGGGATGATTCGAACTGGCTATCACTCGCAATTGGATGAGTTTCGAGAGCTGGCTCGGGGCGGCAAGGAGTGGATCGCTAAGTATCAAGCTCGTGAGATCGAGCGGACCGGGATTTCGTCGCTGAAAGTCGGGTTCAACAACGTCTTCGGCTACTACATCGAGATCACGTCGACGCATAAGGATAAGACGCCGACGGACTACATCCGTAAGCAGACGCTCGTGAATAAAGAGCGGTTCATCACGCCCGAACTGAAGGAGTATGAAGAGAAGGTCTTGCGGGCCGAGGACGAAGCAAAGGCACTCGAACTGACGCTGTTCAACCAACTGCGAGAACGCGTTGCCAAGCATGTGATGCGATTGAAGAACACTGGCGATGTCCTGGCCGAGATCGACGTTTTGTTTGGTCTGTCGATCCTGGCCAGTACGCAGCGGTTCAATCGCCCGGAGATGACCGAGGAACCGACGCTCGATATTCGCGACGGACGACATCCGGTCGTCGAACGATTGCAGCCGACCGGTGAGTTCGTGCCCAACGACATCTTGCTAGGCGGCGACTACGGTCGCGTGCAGATCATCACCGGTCCGAACATGGCCGGTAAGAGTACCTACATTCGGCAAGCGGCGTTGATCACCGTGTTGGCTCAGATGGGCTCGTTCGTGCCGGCGAAGTCTGCGCGACTTGGAGTTGCCGATCGCATCTTCGCGCGAGTGGGGGCCAGCGACGAACTGAGCAAGGGGCAGTCGACGTTTATGGTCGAAATGACTGAGACGGCTCGCATTTTGAACTCGGCTTCCGAGCGGAGCTTGGTGGTGCTCGACGAGATCGGACGCGGCACCAGTACCTACGATGGAATCTCGCTGGCCTGGGCAGTGACTGAATTCTTACATGACACCGTGCGTTGCCGCACCTTGTTCGCCACTCACTATCACGAACTGACCGATCTAACGTCGACGCTCAAGCAAGCCTCGAATTGGAACGTCGCGGTGCATGAAAAAGGCGACGGCATCATCTTCTTGCACAAGATCGTCGAAGGCTCGGCGGATAAGAGTTACGGCATTCATGTCGCGCGTTTGGCGGGTGTGCCGCGTGCCGTCATCGAACGAGCGCAGGTCATTCTCGAAACACTGGAGAACGATCACGTCGACGAGACCGGCAAGACCAAGATCCCTGCTCGTCCACAGCCCAAGCAAAAGCAGTTGCAGCTCTTCATTGCCGACGACCATCCGGTGATCGAGGAGCTTCGCAAGTTGAAGATCGACGAGTTAACTCCGATCGCGGCGCTGCAGGCGTTGAGTCAGTTTCATCAACAAGTGCGATAACCCGGGGTTTGAACGTGTTTCGGTTTTAGGGTGAGTCTCAGTCGTGGGGCGACTGAGTTACGTAGGCAAGTCGCTCTGCAACTAGCAGTGCTCGGCTCACAAAGTTTCAAACCGAGTCGCGAAGAACTCCATTCCTCATGAGGTCAGATTTCAATGAAGCTCGAACGATTGCAGGCGGCGGGCGATTGGCGGCCTTCGACTTTGTTTTGGATCGTGCTCGCACTGATCTTCTCGGTCGAAGTTTCGGTGATGCTTGTCTTGCCTCATGTCCTGCCTGGCGAGGAAGGTAAGACTTATTACGCCATCTTGGATGCATGCTTGCTGACGTCGGTGTTGTCGCCGTTGCTTTGGCGGCTGGTCGTCGTGCCGTTGCAGGTGTTGGCTGCGACTCGGTTGAAGTTGCTGGACCGCATCTTGGAAGCTCAGGAGGAAGAACGCGGGCGAATTGCTCGTGACCTGCATGACTCATTGGGGCAACTGCTGACTTGCCTGCAAGTGGGCTTGCGAGCTGTCGAAGAATCGACCGACGACGTGGCATTGCGGGTTCGTCTGCAAGCATTGCGAGACTCACAACGAGATCCGACGTATCTCCAGCGGGCTACGTCCGACGGTGTTGGACGATGTGGGTCTGCAAGCGGCGCTTGAGCGGCATAGCGAAGACCTCAATCGCACCCAGGCTGCTAAGGTCACGTTGTCAGTGACAGGGGAACTCGCCAACCGCTTGCCTCGCGCGATAGAGACCGCCTGTTACCGCATTGTGCAAGAAGCGACGACGAACTCACTGCGACACGGTCGGGCAACCGAGATATCAATCGCGATGAGCATGGCTCCCCAGGTCTTAACTCTAGTTGTGAAGGACAACGGGGCCGGTTTTGATCCACAAGTGGAAGTTGATCGTCGAGGCACTTTGAAACGCGTGGGCTTGTGGAGCATTCGTCAGCGTGTCGGGTTGTTGGGAGGATCGGTGTCTTTAGAGTCTGAACGCGGAGCAGGAACGACGTTGAGTGTTTCGTTGCCGATCAGTCATCAGGATGAAGTTCATGGCGAAGATTCGAGTACACATAGCTGACGACCATGCCGTTTTAAGGACGGGCTTGCGACTGCTCATCAACACTCAGCCGGACATGGAAGTGATCGGCGAATCGGGCACTGTCAGCGAGACCGTTGAGGCAGTCACCAGAATGCTTCCGGATGTGGCGACCGTCGACCTAACGATGCCCGGCGGAACCGGTATCAAGCTCGTGGAAACGTTGACCAAGGTCGCACCGCAAACGCGCTTACTGGTGCTGACGATGCACGACGACCCGGCCTACTTTCGACTGGCGATCGCTGCTGGTGCGGCGGGCTATGTGATGAAAAAGTCTGCCGATACCGAACTGCTCACGGCCATTCGAACGGTCGCTGGCGGTCGTAGTTTCGCGCAGGTGGAACTCGCTACTGGTCCGCTTGTCCGAACGCCGACTCCGGGCACGAACGCTCAAGAAGTCTTGGACCAGCTCAGCGAACGCGAGCGTGAAGTCTTTCACTTGGTCGCGCACGGTCACACGAATCAGGCCATTGCGGACAAGCTCTTCTTGAGTGTGAAGACCGTCGAGTCTTATCGCGCTCGCTTGATGACAAAGCTGGGTTTGAAGTCTCGCGCTGAGCTTACTCAAATGGCGTTGGAGCTTGGACTGCTGTCGCAAGAGGGCACTGTTTGAGTCTGCTTTGTTGCGCGACCGTGAAACGAAACGCCGATTAACTCTGACGTTTCCGGCAACCTGCACCACGGATTCTTGTCGGCAACATCAACTCAGCGACGGTTCGCGACTGAGCGTGAAGACGGTGATTTCAGGACGCACGTTGAATCGCACTTTTCTCAAGTAGCCCAGGGCTCGATTGACGTAGAGCTTTCGGCCATCGCCGAGATCTACCTCACCGGCTGCATAGCGTGAGTTCTTGACGGGCAAGAGTGGCGGTGTGAGGAAAGGAGCTTTGCACTGCCCGCCGTGCGTGTGTCCCGACAAGATCCAGCCTTTGTAGTCCGACCATACGGGAGCATCGACAGCGTCGGGGTTGTGGCAGAGCACTAACTGAGCGAGCTGTGGATCTCGCTTCGTAAGGACGTTGAGTGGAGCGAAGTTTGGCCCCCACATGTCATCGAGTCCGATGATCTGGAGTCCTTGCAACGAGTGAATCTGATTTCGCAGCATCGACACACCAAGGTCTTGCATCTTCTGCGTCAGTTGTGATGCGACCTCGTTCGACTTCCACTTATCGCCGTAGTCGTGATTGCCGAGGATCCCAAAGACGCCGAATCGTGGAATCGAAAGTTCTTCGATGACGCGCGCTGTTTGGTCGATCTGCTGTGGCCCGCGATAACTCATGAAGTCGCCGGTGATCACCAGCAGGTCCGGTTCGAGTTGCCGCACGAGTTCGAAGGCTCTCAAGAGATACTGGTCGTCGACGATCGGGCCGATGTGCAAATCGCTGATCTGAATCAGACGGCAGCCGACGAGTTCGGAGGGCAGGTTGGCGATCGGCATCGAGCGTTCAACGACTTCGACCCAGTGCGGTTCAATGCCGAACGTGTAGCTCATGACGCCGACTCCCGAGAGCAACAGCCCTCCAATGAAGCGTCGTCGGGTAATACGAACACCCTTCGGCAAGAAACTCATCCGTGCTTCCTTATCGCGGCTTAGTTGTGACTGATCACGTCGCTCAGCGAGTCACAGTCCTAAGTTGGCAGCATCTCAAACAAATTGTCGAGACGTATTTGAAGCGCGGCGATCTCGATGTGCGTTGCCAGCAGGTCGCATCGAGCCGATGCAGCGTCGGCATCTTCGGCACCGTGCGCATAACCGGCGGCTGAGATGGATCGGTCAAGCCGTTTCGATCGTCATTCAGCGTGCGATCCGCTGATCAGTCTGCGTAGCCGGAAGACTCGACGCTAATTCGCTGCATGTGTTTTGCGACATAGGCCGATCCTTTTGACGTTCTTATTCCACATCCTTTCGCCGACTGAACTCAGAGGTGAGTGTCGAGAGTACTCGCCAATCGCTGAGGAAAGTTGCTCATGAGATTGTTCGAAAGACGAGCTTGCCACCCGATGGCCCACATCGACCAGCCTGGCTTTGGCTGCCGCTCATGGGGGCGATGTTGCTGGTGATGATGTTCGATCTTGGATGGTTCAATCCGTCTCGCAACGGTGCTTCGTCGGCGATGCCCACTCACTCCAGATGGACCACAACATGACTCGACTACGACTCGCCGATTTGGCCGACGATGCCGCTGGTGGTTCCCGATTAGGCGACTGTTTGATGCAGTTGCAGTCTAAGTCTCAAGCGGTGCGCGACCGAGTTCAGCCGCGACCGGTTGCAGGCATGATCGACTGGCAGAATCAATGGTCGCAGAAGCAAGACCAACTCACGCGTCGTCTGCACCTGATCGAGGACGAACTGAATAAGTTGGTGGCTGCCGAGATGCCGCCGCTGTCAGTTGTGGCTGGTGATTGATGAGGGCAGGGTGTGCTCGTCGGGGCGATGACGAGTTGCTTGGTCGCGAGTTGCCTGTGCCGGATTTCTTACAGTGAGATCGCAGCGTTATGAAGATTCTCATTACCGCCGGTCCGACGCGCGAGTATCTCGACGACGTGCGTTATCTTTCCAACGCCAGCAGCGGACGCATGGGTTATGCCTTGGCTCAAGCGGCGCTCGACGCCGGGCATGAAGTCGTGTTGGTGACTGGGCCAGTGGATCTCAAGCCGCCGGTCGGGTGCGAAGTCCACAACGTCGTGACGACGGGGCAGATGAGAGATGCCGCGATTGAAGCGTTTCCTCGCTGTGATGGAGTTATCGCGACAGCCGCCGTCTGCGACTACAAGCCAAAGGTTCGAACTCAAGGCAAGATGAGCAAGAGCGGCGAGGCGATCACCATCGAACTGATCGAGACGGACGACGTGCTCGCGGAACTGGGACGCATGCGCGACAAGCACTGGGTGGTGGGCTTTGCGCTCGAAGCCAGCAATGCTCGCGAGAACGCGCTGCAAAAGCTGCGAGCGAAGAACTGCGACGTCGTCGTGCTTAACAGTCCGCAAGCGATTGGAGCGGAAGGCAACGACGTGCAGCTCATCGGTCCGACGGGTGACGTTGTGGCTCAATGGAGCGGACTGAAGACCGAGATCGCGACGTCGCTGATGCATTGGATTGGCGAGCATCTCGGATAAGGCGGCTCGGTGCATTGGAGTGACGAAAACCATTGTCTCACGCAGAGACGCAGGGATTGCAGAGGAGATTGCTCTGTCTTTCCTTCGAAGCACTGCGTTCCCCGCGCCTCTGCGTGAGATCTTCTTCAGCCTGCAAACTGATGGGTATTGCCGAACGACTACTTCACTCCAGAAACCCCGTGGCATCTATGTCTTTCACACCTGATGAGATCTCGGCTGCGATTGCTCATGTGAGTGCCGTTGATCCCATTATGGCGGATGTGATAAAGCGAGTTGGGCCGTTTCGATTGAAACCGTCACGCAAACGTTTCGAGGCACTCGTGCGGTCGATCTTGGCTCAACAGATCTCAACAGCGGTGGCGCGGACCATGCTCAAGCGGTTGAAGGATCGCATCGCGCCGCGACGCATCTGCCCGGACAGCTTGAGAGAGCTGACGTTCGATGACCTGCGATCGCTCGGCTTGTCGCGGCAGAAGTCGACGTACCTGCAAGACCTCACCGCGCGCGTGCTCGATGGCAGCGTGCGATTGGATCGAGTTCATCGCTTCGACGACGAAGCCATCATCACCGAACTGACTCAAGTGAAGGGCATTGGCCGTTGGACCGTGCAGATGTTTTTGATCTTCTGCTTGGGGCGACCTGACGTGTTTGCTCCCGACGACTTCGGACTGAAGTCCGCCATCCAGAAGCTTTACGGTTTGGATGAGCTTCCGAAGCGAGCTGTTGCCGAAGAGATCGCGCGGCCGTGGCGACCGTATGGAACAGTTGCGTCTTGGTATTTGTGGAGAAGCTTGGAACTTCCGAGCGATGAGTAGTCGACGCGCCTCAGTCCCGGAGCGACTGAGCTACGTAGCCGAGTCGCTCCGCGACTCGGTCTTACTATTGGACCTTGTACTGCTTGGCGAGCACCTTCAGACCGTCGATCGACTTCTCATCCAAACCGTGACTCCACTCGATCGCGAGCTCGACTTTGTTGTTGGCCGTGAGCTCTTTCATCTTCACGTTGATGACACCACGTTCGTCGTAGGCATAGGTCAGTTCGACCGGCGAGCCTGCGGGCAAATTCTCGGGCAAGGCCGTGAGTCGGAAGTCGCCGATGAATGAGCAACCGGCGACGTCCATCGTCTCGCCCTCTAACAGTCGCACGTGAATCGAACGCGGGTTGCCCGACGTCGTGACGAATCGTTGCTTGGCTTGCACCGGCAGTCGCGAGTTACGCGGGATCATGATGTGGTTGTATTTGCGAGTCTTGTTCTCACGATCGGTTAGCTCGACACCCAGCGAGTGTGAGTTCACGTCGGTCGTGGTGATGGATTGCAACCGCTTGCGAATGGCTTGCCCCACGTGGCCGCGTCCCGAGTTCTCCTGGGCTTCCAGGATCGCCGCGTGGATGGCGGCGCCTTGAGCGACAGCCACATGCGGGTTGAGATCCTTGCATGGCTTGCGATGTAAGGTTTTCTCCAGCATCGCCGAAACCATCGGCATCGACGTAGAGCCTCCGACCAGCAGGATCTCATCCAAGTCCTTGGCCTTGAGCTTCGCTTGATCCAGCACGAACTCGGTCGTGTCCTGCGTCCGCTGTAATAAATCCAACGTCAGACTTTCGAACTTGGCGCGGTCGAGCGTGACCTCCACTGACTGACCGCGATGCTCGAAGTTGACGGTGGTTTGCGGCCACAGTGTCAGTTCGCGTTTCGCGGCTTCGGCTTCGATCATCAGCTTCTGTTGGCTGCCGGCTTCGTTGCGAGGATCGAGCCCATGTTTCAAGAGGTACTCTTCCGCGACGTAGTCCGCGATGCGGCCGGTCCAGTCGAGCCCGCCTAGCATGGTGTCGCCGTCGGTGCAGACCACGTTGAAATCGCTGGCCGTGTATTTCACGAGAGTGACGTCGAAGGTGCCTCCGCCGAGGTCGTAAACCAAGACCTTCTTTTCCTTCTTCAGTCGATCGGGATGCCCGAGTTCATTCTGCTGCCAGGCATAACACAAGGTCGCGGCAGTCGGCTCGTTGATGATGTCGATGACGTTCAGACCGGCAATTCGTCCGGCGTGTCGCGTCGCTTGTCGCTTGGGATCGTTGAAGTAATACGGCACCGTGATGACTGCGTTAGCGATCGGCCCGATGCGCTTCTCGGCCTCTTGCTTCAGCTTCGTCAGAATCATCGACGACAGCAGTTCGGGAGTCAGCTTGCGACCTTCGTGCTGGAGGGCGAAGTTCGTGCCCATCTCTCGTTTAATCGCCGAGACGACTCGATCCGGCGGATACCCCGCCACGACTTCGGGGTTGGGGCCGATCATTACCTTGCCATCGTCGCCCAGCAGAATGACCGACGGCGTGATCGGTCGCCCTTGTGAGTTCTCAACGACCATCGCGCTACCGTCTGGATCCAACATCGAGATCGACGAGTACGACGTACCGAGATCAATGCCGACCGTATTGCCTTCGACGAACTTCATGGTGGGACTCAAGTGGGGCTGCTGTTCTTGGCAGGGATGTAGACGGAGAAGCCTACTCAAGGACTCCCGGAACTTTGACGGGAAACACAGCGTTGGCAACGGACTCTTTTCGCAGGATGTCCTCGGCTTGAGCAATCAAGTCGCGTCGGTCCTTCGCTACATCGCGGCTTTCCGACCAATCGTTTGCGAGGTCATACACTTCCCATTCGCCGGGCGTCTTGGTTGCCAATTGCTTGCGGATGACTTTGAAGTCCCCAATGCGCACCGCGACTTGTCCGCCGTACTCGGGGAAGACCCAGACGAGCGGGTTGCGAGCGGCTGGCTGACCCTGTCCGGTGAAGGTTGGAATGAGACTGATGCCGTCCAGTCCGTCGGGCTTTGTAATTTTCGCGACATCGCACAGAGTCGGAAAGTGGTCGGCGAAGTAGCTGGGAAAACTCGACACCGCACCGGCTTGAACTCGACCCGGCCAGCGCACGATGAAGGGAACTCGAATGCCACCTTCATGCAAGCTGCCTTTGAAGCCCCTTAGGTCACCAACACTGTTGAAAAACGCCGAGTCGCACCCACCGACTCCAAAGACTTCATCTCCGGGCGAACCATGAGTCGTCCCGTTGTCACTGCTGAAAAGCACGATGGTGTTGTCGGTCAGTTGGAGGTCATCGAGCGCTTTGAGAACTGCGCCAACGTGTTGATCGAGGTGTGTAATCATGGCTGCATAGGCCGCTCGCGGACGTGGATGTGGCAAGTAGCCGCACTGTCCTCGATACTGTCGGTCGTCCCAGGCTTCCGGGTACGACTCCACCAGTTCCTTCGGCGGGTGCATCGCGACATGCGGTTCGATGAAAGGCAGGTAGAGGAAGAACGGCTGGTGCTGGTTGTCATGCAGGAACTTGACGGCTTCTTGTTCCAGCAAGGTCGAGGCGTACTTCTCGCCCTGCCAATCTTCGAGCTTCACGAGCCCTGTCGGTTGCTTGGCATGACCGGGAATGGGCTTGGCATTGAGCGGGATCTTTTCGCCGTTACGCCACAAGTGCGGCGGGAAGTAACTGTGAGCAACTCCTTGGCAGTTGTAGCCAAAGAACAAATCAAAGCCTTGCTCGTGCGGTGCTCCCGAAGTGCCGACCGGACCAAGTCCCCATTTGCCGAATGCTCCGGTGACATAGCCTGCTTTCTTCAGCACTTCGGCAATCGTCAGCGCGTCGGCGGTGATGGGGTGCTGACCTTCGACGGGTTGACCGTCTGGCCCGCGATGCTGCCGGTTGCCTCGAATTTGAGCGTGTCCCAAATGCTTGCCGGTCATCAGCACGCAGCGCGACGGAGCACAAACCGGAGCTCCCGAATAATGCTGAGTGAACCTCATCCCTTGGCTCGCCAACCGGTCGATGTGGGGAGTGCGGATCTTCTTCTGCCCATAACAACCCAGCTCGGCATAGCCGAGATCGTCCGCGAGAATGAAGACGATATTGGGTCGCTTGGCCGCGGGTTTCTCGGCAGCACCGAGCCCGAGACCTGACATCAACCAAGCACTGATCGCGACGAGTATTAGTAACGACACGCGCTTCATCGTGAGTCCTTCTTAAAGCACCTGCAGCCAGCAACCGCATTTACTCGGCGTCCCCCGTGCCTCTGCGTGAGATCGGTCTTTGACTTCATCAAATGGCTCGTGGTTCGGTAGTCCTATCTAAGAGCCTCACGCAGTGGCGCGGAGCACGCGGAGATAAGACGTTCTAAGTCTCAGAGATCTGCCTCTTCCATCTCTGCGATGTGCGGCAAGTGGCGATAATCGTCGTTGTAGTCCAGCCCGTAACCCACGACGAAGACGTTGGGGATGCGGAAGCAGAAGTAGTCCGGGACCATCTCGACGGTGCTGCGACCTTCCTTCAACAGGAGTGCTGCCGTTCGAATGCTGGATGGTGAATAGCTTTCGAAGGCTTCCACAACTCGCTTCAGCGTTTGCCCGGTGTCGAAGATGTCGTCGACGATCAATACATCGCGACCTCGAATATCGGGCACCAAACTTAGGCTGATCTTGAGCTCTCCCGGCACGGTGGTCTTGCCTCGATAGCTCGAAGCATGAGCGACTCCGATGCGATGGGGCGTTGAGATCTCACGCACCAAGTCGGCGACAAAGACCAAGCTTCCCGTCAGCACGCTCACAACGGTTAGCGGTTTGTGGCGGTAGTCGTCAGAGATTTGGCGTCCGAGGTTGTGGACTCGTTGCCGAATCTCAGCAGCATCAATCAGCGTCTTCATGGTGGTGACAGTGGTTAGAGGCGAGGAGTCGTTGGTTCGTTCATTTTTCTGTCGGTTCGATGTTCTGCAAAGGGAACAGACCGAGACCAGGTGAGTCCTCTCAATTCGCACCAGCGGCACTGTGGATCAGGCGAGATCAGCCGGCGCGATGCACTTCGATATGGATATGAGCCAGGCCCAAGTCGACCGGTAGCTTGGCTCGATAGAAGGCCGGGACTTGCGGGTTTGTCGAAACGATCGTGGCTTCAACGGCATGGATGTCCGGGCCGATGCGCCAAACGTGCAAGTCGACGACTCGATCGATGTCGGTCGCCAAGCAGGCATTCAAGAGTTGATGGAGAGTCTCGGACGAGCGTTGATCGAGCAGCATGCGAGCGGTGATGCGCAATAAACCGATCGACCACCGCGCAACCATGAAGGCCCCCAGCACTCCGATCAACGGATCAACCCACACCCGGCCTGCGTACTTCCCGGCCAAGAGTCCCGCGATCGCAAGCACCGAAGTCAGCGCATCGGCCAATACATGCAAGTAGGCCGCTCGTAGGTTGTGGTCATGCTCGTGCGAGAGGCCGTGATCATGCCCGTGATCATGGTCATGATCGTGGTGGTGGTCATGGTCATGATGATGTCCGTGATCGTGCCGATGATCACAGTCGTGGCTGTGGTCGTGATCATGATCGTGTCCGTGGTCGTGCGAGTCTCCGAGCACAAAGACGCACGCGATGTTGATAGCTAAGCCCAGCACGGCCACAGCGATGGCATCGTCGAAGTTGATCGGCACGGGGTTGAGAAGCCGCTCGGCGCATTCAAAGCCCATGCCCAAAGCAAACAACACCAGCAGCACTCCACCGGTATAGCCGCCTAACGCGTTAACTTTGCCAGTTCCGAAGTTGAACCGCGGGTCGCGGGCATGAGTTCGGGCATAGACATACGCGAAAGCCGAGATCGTCAACGCCGCTGCATGCGACGCCATGTGCAAGCCGTCGGCGAGCAGAGCCATCGAGCCATACAACCAACCGGCAACGATCTCGATCACCATCATCACGGCTGTAATAGCAATGACAACGACCGTGCGACTTTCCCCCGGTCGCTTCTGATGTTGGCCGAACGAGTGATCCTGCTCCCACGCAGGTTCGACATGCTCCGTCATGACGTTGGATTCCTCTGGCCGACGATGTCAGAGAACGACAACCGTCGGCACATGCTTCGGCATCAGATCATTGGGGACGAGTTCGACATCTTCGTTGTCACCTCGAAACGTCGTCGTGAAGTACTGCAAGAAACCGGCAAAGCCCAAGACGGCGTGCTGTGTGCTCTTCTCGCAGAATGCCACCATTGATTCCCATTCGATGATATCGCCCTCGTCGTTTGCTAATTGTAAGCCAACTTTGGCGTACCAAATCGTCGTGGCAGGACCGGTCAGACCTTGAGCAGTTCTGGCGATCGCTCCGGTCAGGTCGATTCCCACAAGTTCTGCGACGGAGAGCGGGAAGACAACATCATCGGCCCCGCTATCAACGAGACCGCGACAGCGAATCCACTGAGCGGTTGCCGGATTGATGACGACGAGAGGGATGAATGGTCGCGGTCGGACAAGTCGTCCAGCCAAAGAAACGATCGGACGCGGCATCGGATGAAGGCTGTAGGGAAATCGGAATTCCATGTGCCGCTCACATCAATGACTCGTCGATGGGGATGAATTCAACGAGGAATTCCGATCGTGAATAACCTGCCGCTTCAACGTTCCGGGTGATCGAGGCCGCGTCATCGCCATGCGCAACGACAGTTCCGTCAGCAATAAGCATGACGATCCATTGGCCGCGAAAACGCAAGAAGTCTTCATCCGAAGGTGATGGCGTCGAGTGCCGCAGCTTTGTTGTCGTTGCCATGCTTGAATCTCCTCTTAGTCACATCCCCAATTCGAATCATTCGCGATCTTAGAGACTCGAGGTTCAATTCTCCGAGAACAAATCCACGACGAGCCGACTTCTGGGATGATCGTGCGATACCCAGCGAGTCTTGCTCCAACTTGGAAATACGAAGAGTCCAGGTTCAATAGCTGAGCCCGGACTCTTCATGTCAACGCACGAGGCGATCACGACAAAGACCGACACTAACCCAACAGCTTGCCAATGCGGTTGACTGCTTCTTCGATATTCGCGCGGCTGTTGAAGGCGCTCAGGCGGAAGTAGCGCTCGCCGGCGGCGCCGAAGCCGCTGCCAGGAGTGCCGACCAAGTTGGCTTTGCTCAACAGCAGGTCGAAGAAGTCCCAGCTCGTGGCGTTGTTGGGGGTCTTCAACCACACGTAAGGAGCATTCACGCCGCCGTATGTGGTGATGCCAACCTTGGCGAGTCCTTCACGCAGCAGCCGAGCGTTCTCCAAATAGAACTTGATGATCGCGGCCACTTGTGGCTTGCCGGCTTCGCTGTAGACAGCTTCGGCAGCTCGCTGAATCGGGTACGACACGCCGTTGAACTTGGTGCAATGGCGGCGATTCCACAGGCGGTGGAAGTCGATGCGTTCGCCGGTCGGAGTGGTCCCCGTCAGCGTCTTGGGGATGACGGTGAAGGCACACCGAGTACCCGTGAAGCCAGCGGTCTTACTGAAGCTGCGGAACTCGATCGCGACATCTCGCCCACCTTCGATCTCGTAGATCGAGTGCGGGATCGAGGGGTCTGTAATAAATGCTTCATAGGCCGCGTCGTAAAGGATGATCGCGTCGTTGGCCTTCGCGAAGTCGACCCACTTCTTCAGCGTTTCCTTGGTGGCAACCGTGCCCGTGGGATTGTTGGGGTAACACAGATAGATCAGGTCCACGTGCTGCGTGGGCAGCTCGGGAGTGAAGTTGTTCTCGGCAGTCGCAGGCATGTAGACGATGCCGCCGTAACGGCCCGCGTTGTCACCAGCTCCCGTTCGGCCACTCATGACGTTGGTGTCGACATAGACCGGATAGACGGGGTCGGTGACCGCGATCACGTTGTCGATACCGAAGATGTCGAGAATGTTGCCGCTGTCGCACTTCGAACCATCCGACACGAAGATTTCATCGGCAGAGACATCGCAGCCGCGAGCTTTGTAGTCATTGTCAGCGATGGCGTTGCGAAGGAAGTCATAGCCTTGCTCGGGGCCATAGCCTCGGAAGCTGGAGCGATCGGCCATCTCGTCGGTTGCCTTGTGCATGGCTTCGATGATGGCTGGGGGCAGCGGTTCGGTGACGTCGCCAATCCCCAAACGGATGACTTTGGCATCGGGGTTCGCCTTGCAGAAGGCGGTCACGCGACGACCGATTTCAGGAAAGAGATAGCCGGCTTTCAGCTTCAAGTAGTGTTCGTTGACTCGGGCCATGTGGAGGAACCTCGGACTAGGGAAATGGAGATCGGAGTGCTGTTGAATGAGCAACTTGCGAGTCGTCGTTCAGCACGCGACGAACATCGGACCGCTCAGCAAAGGGCCGAAGAGGGGCGGAAGTAAAACGGAGCCCCTGACAAAACTCAAACGGCAACTCTCGTCTGGACGCATGAGCCAGATGCTGCGTCTAATCGCCCCGCACATCGCGGCCTTTAGGAGCGAGCAATGTGCGGAACTTCGACATAGTAGGAGGTCGCTCATCGTGACTGGTTGGCTGATGCGGCGTCCTTCCATGCTGGTTGTCTGGGTTTGGCTGAGCCTTGGTTTGAGTGCCGGTTGCCAAGTTGCGAGCAAGCCCAACGCAGCGGTTCGGACTGAGTTGCACTCGAACTCGCCGTCTACACCGCAGAGTGCTGACGAGCAAATCCTACTTGCTGAGCTGATCGAAACTCCGCCTTTCGACACTCAAATGCAATCGCGGTTCAATCCGAGTGCGACCTACGATCACTACCAGTTTCCAACCTTGGCATGTGACGGAATGAATCGTGTGTTGATCGTTGATCGCGAAGCTGAAGTGGCTTGGTTGTCCGAAGCTGGCGGCATCGCTGGTCACCTGAGTTCGTCTTACGGACCGTGGCGGCTTGATGAGCCAGTGCTCGCCACGTTGCTCACCCAATTGGAACGTCAGCAGCAACTCGAACGAGAAGAGTACGCTCGTCACAAACGCGAAGTTGCCGAACAAGCCGAGGCTGAACGGCAACGCCGCCCGTGGTGGCAACTCTCGTCTGGACGCATTCGCTGAAAGTGGCTTCTAATCTCGACTGATTGGATGGCGGCGACTTTGTTTCGCTGTCGAGAGGGGGAGTGAAGATGCTCGCCCAACGCTGAAGTACCGCAGGGAGGCGACCCGCATCGTGGGAAGTTTTGCTCGAATTTTGCCGTATCTCTGGCCCTACCGCCGAGCTCTTGTGCTGTCGGCGTTTTGTGCCTTGGCGATCTCGTTCTTCTGGGCAGCCAATCTCTCTGCCACCTTTCCGGTGATGAAGCTGCTCTTCAAAGGCGAGAGTCTGCATTCGTTTGTGGATGCCGAGATCGAAGAGACCCAAAAGAAGATCGACGCCGAGCAAGCCAATGCGGCTCTGGAAGGCGAGATCTTTGACACCAAGCAAGCACTCAAAGCTGGGCGGTGGATGAGCAAGGGGTCGGACTCGTCGTATTACCTCGCGATGTTGCTGTCCGTGCGCGAAAACGTTTTGCCGTGGGTGCCGACCAGTCCATTCCGCACGTTGGTCTTGGTGCTGTCGGTCTTGATCGTGGGCACGTTGCTCAAGAGCGTCTTCATCTATCTCGAAGACATCTTGGTCGGTGATGCCATCAATCATGCGCTGGTCGACATCCGCAAGACGTGCTTTCGACATGCTCTGGAATTGGACTATCAGACGATCTCGAAGGCTGGCACTTCCGATCTGACGTCGCGGCTCGGCAACGACATCGAAGTGTTGGGCGCGGGGTTGGCCGCGATGTTGGTGAGGCTCATTCGCGAACCGCTGAAAGCTGGCGGCTGCGTGTTGGCGGCGTTCCTGGTGAATTGGCGTTTGGCCTTGTTGTCAGTCATCGCGCTGCCGTGCATGGGGCTGACTCTGAACTACTTCGGAGGCCGTCTGAAGCGCGCGTCGCATGGCACGCTGGAAAGCATATCGCGCATTTCGAAGTGCTCGGTCGAGAGCTTCGATGGCATCAAAGCCGTCATTGGTTTTGGAGCAGGGCGTCGACATCGTCGGCAGTTTCACCATGCCAACAAGTTCTACTTCAAGAAGCAGTCGCGCGTGTTGAGGTTGGCGTCGATCATGCGACAGTCGACCGAATTGATGGGCGTGATTGCTGTCACGATCGCCGTCTTTCCGGGCGCGTATCTGGTGCTCAATCAGACGGACAAGCTCTTGGGACTGAAGTTGGCCAATGGTCCGATGGGGTCCGAGCAGTTGGCCATGCTCTACACGTTCTTGCTGGGTACGCTCGACTCCATTCGCAAGATGTCGTCGGTCAATCGCGAGATGAAGCGCGGCTCGGCAGCGTGCGAACGCATTCTCCAATTGCTCGACACACCGACGCGAGTTCCCGAGCCGCAAGTCCCCACGTTGCTGCCACGGCACTGCGACAGCATCGAGTTTGAAAACATCACCTTCCACTATGGGACGACTGCCATTGAAGGCGAGCATCGACTTCCGGCTTTGATGGATGTGAATCTGAAGGTGCAAGCAGGCGAAGTGGTCGCGGTCGTCGGCGGCAACGGTTCGGGCAAGTCGACTCTGATCAACTTGCTGCCTCGGTTCTATGACCCCGAGCAAGGCTGCGTGCGGATTGATGGTGTCGATATTCGCGATGTGAGTTCGAAGGACTTGCGCTCGCAGATTGGCATCGTCACTCAAGAGACGCTGCTGTTTGATGACACCATCGCCGCCAACATTCGGTACGGCAAACCTGACGCCACCAAAGAAGAGATCGAAGAAGCCGCGCGTCGCGCACACGTTCTGCCATTCGTCAGCCAGTTGCCGGAAGGCTTTGAAACTCAGGTGGGCGAAAAGGGCATGAAGCTCTCGGGCGGGCAGCGACAACGCATCTCGTTGGCACGAGCCATCATTCGCAACCCGTCGATTCTGATCTTGGACGAAGCGACCTCTGCGATTGATTCGCAGTCTGAGCAAATCATTCATCAAGTGCTGATGTCGTTCGTGAAGGGCCGGACCGTCTTTGTGATCTCTCACGTTTTCAACGAGACCTTCTTGGATCTCGTGACACGGATCATCGTGATGGAGCAAGGGCGAGTTCTCGCGACGGGCACGCACGCCGAACTGTTGGCGACATGCCCGACGTATCAGCGGCTGTATCGAGCCAGTGGACAACGACGGGCCGCGTAACCGGCGAGTACTTGGAGTGCTCCGGCTGCGACGGAGTCCTCAACTCAGCGCCGCAGCGATCTCTCAAGAGGACAACGTGAGCGTCATCAATGACTGTCGCAGGAAGCGCACTCGTTCCCAAGCTCTGCTGGGAACGCGGTGTCGGCAAGCTCTGCTTGCCGGGACGAGTCGTCGAGGGCCATCAATCAATAAGGCGGGCCGCAACTGAACCAGACGGGAAGCAGAGCTTCCCGATCGTGCGTTCCCAAGCAGAGCTTGGGAACGAGTGCAGACGAGTGCTGTAGGGGAGGGAGACCCAATCATGCGACAGAGTTTCAAGCGGTTCTGGATCTTGGCGGCGCTGCTGCTGACGTTGAATGCGGGAGCGTTGGTTTGGATTCGTCATGAAGTCCTACAACGTCTGGCTCCTCAATCGTCAGAGTCGACGGTGCTCGCTTCGCTGACGACTCGCGATCCGCAGACTGCCGAACGACTCTCGTTCGACTTCGATCGCCCGGTCAAAGGCTCGGTGCCGCTCGATCAACCGGTCGTGAACTCGCCGCTGTTGCTGCAACCTCAACCGTTGGGCTACTGGCAATGGCAATCGCCGCAACGCTTGGATTACGTGCTGGCAGAACCATTACCTGCCGGTCGCAAGTTTCGAGTTGTTCCGGCGGCATACTTCGCTCAAGAGACCGGGCAAGACGTCCTATTTAAAGATGAAGCCGTACTGCAAACGCCCGCGCTCGAAGTTGTCTCGTCGCGCTTCAAATTCGCGGACCGCGAGCACGCCACACTCGAATTCCAATTCAATCAGCCCGTCGAACCGGGGGACTTCTTGCGGCATGTTGTCATTCGCGAAGCCTTTCCAAATCACCCTGATCCCAAGCAGCGTTTGGGCGAGCCGTTGTCAGTGACTTCGCTCGATAAGAAGGCCAGCAAAGAGTTGCTGGTGCAAGTGCCGAGACCAGGGAGCTTGCGGTTGCAGGCTCGCGTGGACGAGCATCTGACCGGTCGCGGAGCCGAGCTGGGACTGAAGAGCGCATACGAATCCGAGTACCAAGTTACGAAGCGTTTCGTACTGCTCAAGGCAGAGCCGCAGTACTACTACAGAACGAGTCGTGATCGCGAAGTGCGTTTGAGCTTCAGTGTGCCGCTGGATCGGAAGCAGAAGTTTGACGGCATCAAAGTTACCCCTGCGATTGAAGGACTGCGCAGTCGAGCTGCGTCCTGGGATCGCAACACGATCCTGCTCAGCGGGCCGTTTGAATCGGGAGTCAGCTACTCGATCGAAGTCCCAAGCACGTTGCTTAATGAGAGCGAGCAACCTTTGGGTGAAGCTCAAACCGCCAGCGTCGTTTTGCCGCCGCGAAGTCCGGTGGTTCGCTTCGCCAATGAAGCTGGTTTCTTATCGCCGCATGGCAACTTGTTGGTCGACGTTGAGACTGCCAGTGTCACGGGATTGAACCTGCAAGTGTCGCGCGTCCTGGCCAATAACTTGCTCGCTCACTTGGATGGTTTGCCATCGACGCGTACGTCTCGCGCGTTGTTCGATAAGACGATCGCGGTCACGGCCAGTAACGATGAATGGAAAGAGTCCGTCTTCGATCTCAAAGAATTGCTGGCCGGTCAGCGCGGCATCTATCGCTTGCGAGCCGCAGCGACGAACGAGGCTTGGGTCGCTGACGAGTGCGTTGTCAGCATCACAGACATTGCTCTTACAGCGAAGCTGGAGCGCGATGGCGTGGTCATTCTCGCGACGTCATTACGAAGTGCTCAGCCAATTGATGGCGTGCAGATCACGGCGGTGTCGCCGAACAACCAAGCCTTGGGGACGGTAGCGACCGATGCCAATGGCATCGCACGAATGCCGTTTGATCCGAAGCATCCTGATGGTCTGCCCTTCGTGCTTGTCGCGATGAAGAACGACGATGCCTCGTACCTGAAGCTTGATGATTCGCAGTGGGTGCTCGATGAGATCGATCAAAAGGGCAAACCCATTCCGACCACTTACGACGTCCTGCTCTACACCGAGCGCGGCGTCTATCGCCCTGGTGAGACGTTGCATGTCAGCGGCGTGATTCGCGATGCGCTTGGCAAGACGCCGGAAGCGTTTCCGTTGCAAGTCACGGTCACTCGACCTGACGGTCGGTTGTTCTTCGAGCAGACGATAAACCCGGCTGCGAACGCGCAAGGCACGTTCCAGTTCGATGTGCCGACTCGTGATTCATCTCAGACCGGGCCGTACCGCATGAAGGTTTCATTACCGGGTTCGAATGAGGTGATTGGTTCGGCGCGAACGCTGGTCGAAGCCTTCGAGCCCGTGCGCATTGAAATGTCTGCTCAAGCCGAAAAGCCGCTGTGGAAAGCCGGCGAGCAACCCGTCATCAACGTCGATGCTAAGTACCTCTTTGGTCAACCGGCAGCGGATCTTGCTGTCTCCGTGACCGGAGAATTTCGACGCGGCCAGTTCCAATCGAAGGAGCTGCGTGGCTTCTCGTTCGCTGATCGCAATCAGCATCGGATGCGCGAAGTGCCCGCCTTCGAAGGTGCGTTGGATGAAGCTGGCAAGCTGCGTATCGAACTGCCGATGCCGCAGTCGTTGGAGCCTGGTTGGTGGGATGGTCACTTCGTCGTGACGGTTACCGAAGAGGGTGGCCGCTCGATGTCGAAGATCGTGTCGTTGTCTTTGGACTCGGCTGGCCGGCATGTCGGGCTGAAGTCCGATGCACTGTCGGGCTCGGCAGAGATCGGTAAGCCGCTCAACGTTGAATGGTCACTGCGATCATCGCTCGATGCCGCTGCAGAACCAGGTGCGGTCATCTTGGAGTTGGCACGCATCGAGTACGACTGGACGTGGCGTCGCAATGACAGTGGCGTACATTGGGAGCACTTCGAACGACCGACCATCATTAAGACGATCAAGACGGACGGCTCGGCAGGCGCTGGCAGCGCGGCGTTCGAGATCGCCGATTGGGGCCAGTATCGACTGACCGCGACCGACGAACGATCGGGCAATCAAACGGGGTTCTCGTTCTACGGCAGCGGCGGTTATGGCGAGTCCTCGCAAATCACGAGCAACCGACCAGAACGCGTTGAGCTGGTTCTCGAACAAGCGAGCTATGCACCAGGTTCGAAGGCCAAGCTGCTCATTCGCAGTCCATTCAAAGGCACGAGTTGGATCACGCTCGAATCCGAGCGTGTTCGTCATCAGCAGCAAGTCACGCTGACTGGCACGTCGATGACGGTCGAAGTTCCGGTCCCTGCGGACTTACGCGGCGGAGCGTTCCTGAGTGCGACGGTCATTCGCCCTGTTGATCCGACCGAGAAGACTTGGCTGCCTCATCGCGCCGCCGGGCTGACTCGATTGGTGGTCGATCATCGCGCTCAGCAACTGCCGGTTTCGATCGAGGCACAGTCGCAGGCTCGTCCCGGTGAATCCGTGAAGGTCAGTGCGAAGGTCGGTGGCGAGCAACCGCGCCGCGCAATGGTGCATCTGTGGGCCGTTGATGAAGGAGTCTTGCTGACGACCGGCTTTAAGACGCCGGACCCGCATCAGTACTTCTTTGCTCCGCGTCGTTCAGAGATTGCTTCGGCGGACATCTTCCGCGACTTGCTGCCAGATCATCAGCGAGCGGCCGGACTGCAACGCATCGGTGGTGATGCCAGCGAGACCGAAGAGCAAGCTCGCGGGCCGTCGCCCAGTCGCAAACGCGAGTCGATCGTCTTGTGGCGCAAGTGGGTGCCAGTTGATGAGTCGGGGATGGTCACCGTCGATGCGGCTTTGCCGGAACATACCGGGCGGCTGCGTTGGATGGCCGTCGCGATTGCGGACGACTCTTATGGCCATTCTGAATTCGGCATGACTTTGTCTTCGCCGTTGTTGGTGGAAACGTCGTGGCCGCGCTTCGCCGCTCCGGGTGATCGGCTGGAAGTTCCGGTCAAGCTCTTTAACTCCACCACTCAGCCGTTCGATGTCAGCCTGCAACTGCAAAGTTCAGGTCCGGTGTCGATCGCACCACGCGGCGACATGACCAAGATCACGGTCGCGCCGCAGCAACCTCAAACCGTGTGGCTGGATGTAGCCGCGACGGGATTGGGCTTGGCGGAAGTCTCGGTGATCGGGGTGACGAAGTCCGCAGAACTGGGCGAACTCACTCATCATCAAGCGGTAAAGCTGCCTGTAAGAACCGCGACAGCCTTTGGTTCTGAGTCGCGAGTGGTGACGTTGCAAGCTGGTGAGAAGCTGAGCTTCGATGTTCCCAATGGTTTCATCGCCGAGCAGTCCAAGCAGACGCTGACCGTCGGTCCGTCACCGTTGCTGCGATTGCTGCCGGCGGTCGAGAACTTGATCGACTATCCCTATGGCTGCGTCGAACAAACCAGCAGCCGTATGGCAGGTCTCTTGGCGGCCGCGCAAATCTTCTCGCATGAAGCCGACAAGGATCATCGTCGCGCCGCGATTGATGACATGCTGGATGCTGGCGTCGCTCGGCTGTGGTCTTATCAAAATGCCTCAGGCGGACTTGGTTACTGGCCGGGCATGAATCCTGAGATGTGGCTGACGGCTTATGCGGCCGGAATCTTGGCCGACGTCAAGCAGTATGGTCGGCCCGTCAACGAACGGTTCATTGGGGACTTGCTGAAGTACCTCGCAGCTTCTTTGGATGGCCGAAATGGCGAGTCGCTCGATGCCAATACGCGAGCTTCCATTTGCCGTGTGTTCGCGGTCTATCAGCAAGCTCCGTTGGGGTGGATGGCCAAGCTGACTGAGCAACTCGATCAGCTCGATGCCGGTGGGCGAGCCGACTTGGCACGAGCCTGGTTGGCGGCTGGTCGTCGCGACCGTGCGGCTGTGGTGTTGGCCGAGAATCCTGTGAGCCATCTGACCAAACAGCATTCGTACTACGGACGTCTGACTTCGCCATTCGTGCAACAAGCCGCTGTGCTGAAAGCCCTGGCGGAGCTCGATCCGCGCGATGCTCGCATCCAAGAGTTAGTGCGATCGATCGAAGCGAGCCGTCGAGGTGGCTACTGGTTATCAACTCTGGAGAACGCCGCAGCGTTGTCGGCCTTGGCTCAAGCACAGGCGGCATTCAGTCGCGAGGCTCCAGACTTCAAAGGTGTGTTGAAAGCGGCGAATGGAGAGTCGATTGAGTTCGATCACAGCGCACTCAAGACATTGAAGTTCGATAAGCCGCTGCAGCCTTTGCATCTGGAGACGATCGGCAAGGGCGAGTGCTATGTCACTCATACGACATCCGGGCTGCGAGCGAATCCGCAAGTTGCCGATGCTGGGTTGAAGGTGCGACGAGTTTGGAAGGATCGCCAAGGTAAGGTGATCAATCCTCAGAACGTGAAGGTCGGCGATCTCATCAACGTGACCATTGAGCTGCAATCGCTGACTCAAGAGTTGCGCAACATCGTGATCGTTGATGCTTTGCCAGCGGGCTTCGAAGTTGAGAACCCGCGCCTTGCGAACTCGGCGAATCAGCAAGCTGAAGACGAAGCTGAGCAAGGCCCGCAGCGGACAGAGTTCCTCGACGATCGAGTGCTGCTCTTCACGACGGCTCGCTTGCATGGCTCCAGCTACAGCTATCTCGTGCGAGCCACAGCGGTGGGCAACTTCGACGCTCCCGGCATTCAAGCAGTCTCGATGTACTCGCCCGATTTGGTTTCAGTCGACGCCGCAACGACGGTGAAAATTGAGAAGTAGCTCGAGCGACACGGCGGAACTTACGAGGCCGATGGGCCCAGAGCATCAGCATCGCGCGACCTCAGAAGAGGCATCTCGCAGAGAGGCTGTGATCCAAATTCCTGGCGTAGGTTTTCAACCTGCGAAACTGCGAGGAACCAGGCAGGTTAAAAACCTGCCCCACGAATTAATCACAGCGTCGGAGAAAGGACTGTTTTGACGTTCGCTCTTCTCTGCGACCACAGAGACCTTGTGTGAGACATTGGCCATTGAGGGACCGACGTGTGGAAGGCATTGAAGACTTGCGGTCGCAGGGAAGTATCGAGTTCTACTGAGACGAAAATCGCGTTGGTCAGTCGTTTCATTGGGAGCAAGCTGTGCCGCTGACCTCACGGCGAATTTGCGGTCAGAACACTCCCTGACGCGACGGCTTGTACTGCGGGTCGTGTCGACGCGTTGCTTAGCAGCATCATTGATGTGGCGTCGTTGCGACGTGTCGCGAGGTGTCGTCTGGGACTTGTCGGCAGAACGCTCGCGGTGTCAGGCGAATTACTGATGCGTGCATGGCAAAGTCGGAAGCTCGATGCATGCATGTTTTAGAGTTGCCCCAATCTTGGACCTTCGAGTCCCGTGGAGCTCTTCACATGCAGATCGGAGTCGGACACCGTGCATCGCAAAACCATGTTGGCCAATGGTGTGCAAGTTGTGACAGAGACCGTTCCGAACTCGCGGACGATCTCGCTCGGTGTGATGGTCAACGCGAACCCTCAGCATGATCCTGTAGGGCAAAGTGGGTTGGCTCAACTGACCGAGCACGCGTTGTTTCAAGGCACGACGTGTCGCGACGCGGCTGCGATCTCGCGCTTGATGGACGCTGCGGGCGGGCAGATGGGAGCCTTCACCAGCCGCGATTACACCTGCTTCTACGCCAATGTGCTCGATGAGTATTCGACCTATGCGATGGACTTGCTGGGCGACGTGCTTGTGAACTCGATCTTTCCGGCAGAGAACATCGAACGCGAGAAGGCAGCGATCCTCAGGATGTGCAAAAACTGACACGCGACGACGTCATCCGTTTTGTGCAACAGCATTACGTGCCCGATGGGATCACTCTCGCTGCGGCGGGGAACCTCGATCACGACACCATCGTGGAACAAGCTCAGGATGCGCTGTGGTCATTGAGTGGTTCCCGAGTCGATCTGCCGCGACAAGCGTGTGGTTTCGAACGAGGAGTCAGCGTCGAAGCGTCTCCTTATCGGCAGGCGTATTTCGCGCTGGGCATTCGCTCGAATCCTTATGCGCACGGCGATCGCTATCGGCAGTTCGTACTGAATTCGATCTTGGGTGGTGGCATGAGTTCGCGTCTCTTTCGCGAACTCCGAGAGTCACGCGGTTTGGTCTATGGCATTCAGTCCGAGTACCACGGCTATCGCGACGGCGGCCTGTTGGTGATTGAAGGCAGCACCGCTCCAGAGCAGCTTATGCAAGTGCTCGCGCTGACGATGATGGAGCTGTATCGGCTCGATAGTTCCGAGCGGCCAATCGACGAGGAAGAGCTGTGGACCGCTCGCATGCAGATACGAGGTCAGCATCTGCTGGCTGCGGAGAACACTCATACGCGGATGAGTCGGCTGGCGACTCAGCACTTCTATTTCGATCGGCAAGTGGCCGAGACCGAGGTGCTGCAAGAGATCGCCGCCATCGACCTTGAGGGGATTCAGAACTACGTCGACCGGACCTTCGTGCCGTCGCTCGGCGATGTGTCTGTCGCCGTGGTTGGACCCGATGCCGCGGAGTGTTTCAACGAGTCGTCAATCCGCGAGTTGATGGCTGACTTTCAAGGGATCTCGGTCTGAAGAGTTGCTCGTAAGGCTGTCGCCTTTAAGCACCAGCAACAGACCAAAGGCGAGTCGGAGACTTCGCTCGCAGCGTCACGGACTGGCAACGATCGAGAGTGGTGGTCGTCGAGGGGCGACCGTTATTTCAGGGGCCTCGTTCTCAGAAAGGAACCGCAATGGCTCTGCCAGAACATGTGAAGAAGTCTTGGGTCGACATTCAGAAGAAGTACGACGTGCCAGTTAACGCCATCGGTGTGAAGATCGATAGCAAAGACGCAGCCACGCTGAAGGTGTGGAAGGACGAAGGCATCGACAAGTTCGTGAAGCACTAAGCACTGATCTCAGAACAAGTCCGAGTCGTAGAATGAGTTCGCTTCGTTGCTCTGTCGTCATGCGACAATGGAGCGTGAGCAAAGTGGCTCCTCGTTACGCGGTGCTGTTCTGAGGATGAACTTAGTCGCAAACACTAGAAGCAAACAAAGGCCGCAGCGAACTCGCTGCGGCCTTTTGTTTGGATGCGATGTGAAAGTTGGATTGATCAACGTGACTTAGCGTCGACGTCGATAACGCAACGAATCTTCCTCGGCGGGAGTCATCGTTTTGGCGCTGGCCACGGCGTTGCGCACTGGCAAGGAAGTGCGTTGAACTTGGTGCTCGACCTCACCGGTCAAGTCGGCCACGAAGCGTTCGCTTGCTCGATGAATAATGACCACTCGACTGGCTGAGTCTGGCCGAGCGGGGTCCCGAATGATGCAGACCACTTCTGCGCCTTTGGCGGCATCGAGCGTCTCGCGGAGTGACTCGACGCTGGGGCCCGCAACGACTGCGTTGTCGGGGATCTTTGTCTTCGCAGCAGGCTTCGTTGTCGTGGGACGACTGGCGATCGATCGCGCTGGAGCTTCCTCCAAATGATCCGCAGGCTGATCGTCAACGAAGATGGGCTGAGCCGACTCTCCCTCGGGATTTAGATCTGGCAACGACGGTGCTCGGCCATCGTCGCTCAAAGCACGAGCCGCCAAGCTCGAGGCGGCAGGAACATCGATCGAACGCAGACCGGATTGTCGCAGCAGTTCTTGAATGGTCTTGAGGCCGGTATAGAGCCCGCTGCGTCCATTGGGATCGGCCAAGATGCACACGCCGACCACTTCGCCTTTCGACGAGAACAATCCGCCGCCCGAACGGCCAGAGACTGGCGTGCCCGTGCATTCCAGCAGGTCTTCCACAAAGCCGGTGGTCTTGCTGACTCGATGCTGCAGCAACAGTGGAGGATCGCCGCCACCACAGCCCACGCTCGTAACGACATCACCCAGACGAGCCGACTCCGTGGCGACTCGCGCTACTGGCAAGACCTTCGGAGTCCGAATCAGCACGAGCCCGATGTCCTTCTTGAGGTCGTACTTGATGACTTCGCCTTCGAGCCGCTGGTACTTGGTGTCTTCGAAGATGTCGACTTCGACGCGAGCTTGTTGATCAAAGTGCCGAAAGACGTGGCCGCAGGTCAGCACCAGTGTTTGGCCAGGCTCACTGAAGATGATCGTGCCCGAGCCCCAGTCCATGCCCTTGGAGTCAGTGACCTTCAATCGCACGCTGACCTTCATGGGGTTGGAAGTAAAGTTACTGTCGACGGGATCTCCGATGTTAGCGCGAATGATGGTCGCATCGTCGGATGCCTTCGCCTTGCCCGCCAAAGCTGATCGCGGTGGGGGCGCTTCGATTTGCTTGGATGATCCGAACTTGAAGCCGTTCGTGGTCTTAGTTTCGGCGACGGGGATCGCGGCAACTTTCTCTGGTATGGAGCCCGCGATTCGACGGAGATCACTCTCAGACATTGCGCCGGAGAAGCGGCCTCGTTCTTCACCGCGAACGATCACCACGAAAGTCGGCACGCTGGTGACTCCGAACTGGCGACGCAGATCAACTTCGCGATCGAAGTCGACTTTGCGAATCGCATAACCCTGCTGTTGCAGACGACTCACAACGGGAGCCATTTGCTGGCAGGGGCCGCACCAACTCGCAGTGAAGTTCAAGACGACGCCGTCAGGTGTGCCACCCATTGCTGCCATGAGCAAGGCCACTGCCGCCAGTGAGTTCATTCGCGATCTCCATCCTTGGAGTTTGTAATTTTTTCAATCGCCGAAATGTCAGACTTACAAAACTCAGTCCAGCGAGTCGTCCGTCTGATGGGCGATGTGCGGTCAATCGTTTGATGGTTTGGAGCTAAATCACAGAGACAAATCGACGACGAGTCGGTCGGAATCGCGTCGGCGATTGGTCGGGCGAATTCGTTCGAAGTCGAATCGCCCGCTAACAAAGCAAGGGGTGTGCCAGCATCTGTGGCTCGTCCAAAGTAAGGTGGCGAAGAGTTGGTGCTCACAAAAAAACGTCAGCGAGAGTTGGTCGAAACCTGCCTCTCGCTGACGTCTTTATTTTCAAGACCTGAGTCGAAGGTGCTCATCACCGACGTCGGCTGCTACGACCTCGGCTTCTTGAACGTTGCATGAGTTGCATCAAGTGAGCTTCTTGAGATTCCTTGTTAGCAACAGCCTGGTCATAGCCCGCCTTCTGCAAAAGCTGACCGACATAGTTCTGAGCTTGCCGCAGCTCGCCGCGATACTTCTCCAGTTCGCTCTCCGCTGTCCTGACATCATTGTCATTGGGAATGTTGGCTTTGATCTTGCCGCGTGCTTCCAGCACGGCCTTGTCTGCCGCCACCAACTTCTCTTTCAACGGCTTGGTCTTGGGATCGGTTTCAATTGTCTCACGCTCTAGATGAGTGACCGCCATCGTTTCCTGAGCGGTCGCCGTATCGACCGTCTTCTTTTCGTCGGACGATGAGTCGCTCGACTTCGTTGCCATGCGTGCCTTAGCTGCTTCTGCTTTACGTTTGGCTTCGGCGTAGGCTTCGGTCTTATGCAGAGCATCCAACACGGGCTCCGAAGCGTCTTTCAATTCCTTGCGTGCCGTCTTTTGGTCGGCCAGAAGTTTGTCGAACCCCAGCGTGCGCTCTTGGTTGGCTTCGGCCTTCTCTTTGGCGGCTGCCAGATTCTTGTTGGCGGCTTTGATGTTGTTCTGAGCTTGCTGCAACAGCTTCTGACCTTCTGCCAGTTGCTTCATGTCTTGCTGCACCGCTTCATTGGCTTTTTTGACGTCCTCTTGAGCCTTCTGTGTTGAGGCACTGCTCTTGGGCGGGGCGGCATGCACAGAGTCCGGCAGACTGGCTGAAGCAGCTCCAATCAAGACAGCGAGGGCAAACGGGAACGACTTCATAGTGACGACCTTTGCGAGAATCTCATCACGATTTGGTGAGGGGTCGCCTTCAAGCTTACGCACACAGCGAACTCGGCGGAATGCAGTTCAATTCCGCGGAGCAACTTTGGCGCAAGTGCGAACGGATTTAACGGCGATCCCAAAACGAAGTCGCCCCGAAGCGAACGGCGTAAGACGTCAACATCGGGGCCGAGATGGCTCTGCGGTCAGTTACTTCTCCGAGATGATTTCGATGCGGCTAGATTCTGCGACTCTCAAGCTCAAGCTTACTTGCTTAGCCTGTACTTGAAGTTGCATCACCTTGCCTTTGCCGAATTGGATCTCTCCGAACTCGTGATAGCCCACGATCGCGCGACCTTTGGTCTTCAACAGATCTTTCAGTCGTCCCAGCGAGTCCGATGCTTGCGATCCGTCTTCGAGCGACCAGGTCGACGACACCAACTGAATTGGTCCGCCATCCCACACTTCGGCATTCGAACGTTGCGCAATCGCCATGCGGACCTTCGTGCCGTTGTTCAACCAAAGTCGCAATGTTTGGCGTTCACACTGCAGGTCGACGTTAAGTGCTTTGAACGGCGAGACATTCGATGGCAGCGGTCCAAAAGTCGCTTCATCGATGGAGGCTTCGTTGCCAGAGAACAGGAGCTTGGCGAACTGAGCTGACACGTCTTGGCGGGGCAAGCCTTGTTTGAAGACTTCGTTGTATCCCCAAGTCGCTGAACTCACCGCAAACAGCGAGTCCGCTGGCAGTGCTTTGCCCGGTTCCTTCTTAGGGCTGCCTCCAATCGCTAAACCGGCACCCGTCGTTGGAACAATTCCGACACCTGAAGCCGCTCCAGTGCCGGGAGCGGATCCGGCCTTAACTCCAGTTTGGCCCGCTCCGTTTGCAACGATTCCTGGATTTGTTGTCGTCCCTGACTTGGGCGCACCAAGCGTTGAACGAGTACCCGATACAACATCGCCCCACGTTCGGACGTGAGTATCAAGCGCCTTCTGCACGCGTTCTGCCGATTCGAAGTCTTTGGCCTTCGTCTGTTCCTTAACTGCTGCTTCTAAGCTGCCTTTGGTTTTCTCATAGGCGCCCTTCATCTGACCGCGACTCTTGGTGACGGCCGTCTTCATCCGAGGTGACTTCGGAAAGATGCCATGCTTCTCGAAGTTTTCTTTATCAGCCTGCAAGGCCTTCACGTCATTGAGATTGCCGGTCTTTGAGACGGCATCGATTTGGTCATCGAGTACTTTCAAGATGGCTTGCCGCGCTTCTTGAACGACCTGGTCGTAAGCCGTGACGGCATCTTCAGCCACCTTCGGCAGAGTCGTGTCGGCAGCCATGCACCAAGCGCCGCTGAGTACGATCACCACCATCAAGAACATCAGCCGCACTGACTTTCGCATGACTGCGCTCCGCAGGATTGGAGGAAACGACAACGTGACAAACCTCGAACTTAGTGGGCGGGAACGTATCGCAGGCTGAGGTTCAGTTCGAATGTCTTTTCCGGCAAGCGGCGATTTGCGATTTGTCGCCCCTTCCCTTTCGCCCGCGTTTGCCGCTCGTTCGAATGCTCGCACACATTGCCCATTGCACGTTCTCTTCGAAGAGTTCTTATGACCGCGTCTGCTTCTCCTCATCGCAACGAGATCGTCTTATTAGGTACGGGCACCAGCGTCGGTGTGCCGGTTATTGGCTGCGATTGCGACGTGTGCCGCTCACCGAATCCTCGCAACCAACGCACTCGTACGGGAGTCGCGGTTCATGCCGAGCAGGGCACGTTCTTGATCGACACGCCGCCCGAACTGCGCCTGCAACTGGTACGAGAACGCATCAATTCGGTGCAGGCAATCGTCTTTACGCATGGGCATGCCGACCATCTCTTTGGGCTGGATGACACTCGCATTTGCATTCATCACAACGACCAACCGATGCCGTTGTTTTGTGAAGAGTCGACCGAGCACAACATTCGTTCGGCCTTCGGCTATGCCTTCAAAGAGCATCCGCCGGAAGCGCTCAAAGGTGCGATTCCTAAGTTCGATTTGAGGCGAATTGGGGAAGAGCCCTTCGAAGTCTGCGGGCAACACGTGCAACCTGTGAGGCTGCTACATGGTCGCTTGCCGGTGCTGGGGTTTCGCATCAACAACGTCGCCTTTTGCACCGACGTCAGTTACGTCCCTGATGTGACTTGGCCGCTGTTGCAGAACTTGGATGTGCTCATCATCGACGCGCTGCGCGACGAACCTCACCCGACTCATCTAGCGGTGTTTCAAGCTCTCGAAGTGATCGGTCGAGCGAAGCCACGCCGCGCGTTCTTGACGCATTGCTCGCACAATCTGGAATACGAAGCCACTAACGCTCGGCTGCCGTCGCACGTGCAACTCGCTTACGACGGCTTGCGCATTCCGTTCTAGCGATTGCCGACTTAGCTTCGCCTGGCTGCTTACCTTGCTTCAAAGCTCACTATGCCCCAACCGCAAACACTCGCCGAACTCGTGCAACGTTGTGACGACGTGATGTCGCATGCGTGGATGGTTCGAACCTTCGTCAAGCACTCGGAAGAAGTGGAAGACTATCCCGAACTCATGGAGATCGTGCGGATGGTCTTCGATGCATCGCGAGCGTTGGAGACTCGCGTTTCGGATCCTCCGGGGTACTCGCAGATGCTCCGCAAGAAGTTCAGCAAACTGAAAGCGGCGACTGCTCAGTTCGCGGTTGATGCACCTCGCATCTCGATGCACACCAACTTTGCGATGGCCGTGCGGTCCATGCAGATCTGCATGCGAGAACTCGAAGAGTTGCTAGCGTTGAGTCTGCAGTTGGCAGCGTCTGAATCTGCAGCCGCTGAGAGTCCGACGAGCGAGCCGCCTGAAAACTCAGTCGAGAATTGACGACGACTCAAATGCGCCGGCGCGATAGGTTGCCGAGCGCTGTGAGGAGTTAGTTCAAGAGACGCACATCACACACGGAGGTCGTGATGCTGACTTCAATCGCTCGAACGATCGCGCTGTTCTTGGGTTCGTTCACGTTGCTCAATCTGGTGGCTGAAGCTCGCCGACAGCACTTCGAACCCAACATGTGGTGGATCGACTTACGAATTGTTCCCAACGGTATCTCGGTGCCGTTGCTGCTGATGGCGGCCGTGCTGTGGTTGGCCTTTGGGCTGGGCATTCGTTTGCGGACGACGGGGCGTCGCGTGGCCATCGTGGTGAGCATGTGCCTGCTGATCGCGACTGCGTTCAATGCCGGAGTCTTTTGGAAGTTGCTGCTGCGCGGCGACGTGACCAGCAGCATGCCCGTGCCGTTCTCGCTGATGATGGCAACTCTGGTGGGCATCGTGATCGTGGGGATGAGTCGCGCTCGTGATTCTCAACACCGTGCTGTGTCCGGTGCGAATTCCGAAACGTCGAGTCCTCTCCCGTTGGCTTCAGAATCATTCCGAGTTCGTCGCCGCTTGCTGCAAGCGCTGACGCTCTCGGTTTGCGCGATCGGCTTCCCGCTGGGACTGATGTATTGCTTTGGGCTGACGGACTATCGCCGACCTGCCGATGCCATCGTGGTGTTTGGGTGCAAGGTCTACTCGGATGGAGAACCGTCGCTGGCACTTTCCGATCGAGTACGCACTGGCTGCGCGCTGTATCAAGCGGGGCTGGCTCCGTTGGTGGTGTTCTCGGGCGGACCGGGCGAAGGAGCTATTCACGAGACCGAAGCGATGAAGCAATTGGCGATCAGCTTGGGTGTTCCGGCTGAGCGGATCGTGCTTGATCCAGACGGCCTCAATACCTGGGCGACGGTTCGCAACACGAGCCCGATGTTTGCTCAATCGTCTGTCAGTCGAGTCCTCGCCGTGAGCCACTTCTATCACTTGCCGCGCGTGAAGTTGGCGTATCAGCGATCGGGTTGGGACGTCTTCACGGTCCCAGCGACTGAGACGCGACGACTGCGCCAATTGCCGTTCTTGATCGCTCGCGAGGTTGTTGCGTTCTGGGCCTACTACTTGAAGGCCGTCATGTGTTGAGAATGCGGTCGTGCGTTGAGATCTCGATTGAGCACGTGCTTGGCGATCATTGAATCTAGGCGACTTCGGTCAGTTGAGCTTGGTGTGACTTCCTGTAACGCGAACTCCAGCGGAGCGCGATCGATAGCGTGCTGAGCCCGATAACTGACGCTCCAAAGACGCCGGCCACTTGGAGCAAACGAGAGTTGAGATTGATCTGCTCCCATTCTTCAACGACTCGCTCACGAACTTCGGGCGAGTCCATGTATTGGACGTAGGCCACGAACATCGTGTCCTGGAACGATCCGAAATTGCGAAGCTTGAACTGAACGTGATACTGCTGCTTCGAGAGGTCGTTGATCAATGAAAGCGGCATGTTCCACGTGTCGATGCCGGGATACTTCGCAGCGAGCCGCTTCAACAATTCTTGCTTGGCTTTCGAGAGCGCTTCCGTTTCGGCTTCCGCCACCGTTGGGCACTCGCTGCTTTTTGTCACCAGCAGCTCGGTGGGAACTTCACCGGTCTTCAAGGTCTGGTGCTCTAAGTTGACCCATTCGGGCAGTGCTTCGGATGAGTCTTCCTTAATCGGTATCAACGCTTCCGCCGGTGGTTCGCTGGTGGGAGTGCGTTGTGCTTTTTGCTTTGTCTCAGAGACCATCGACGATTGCACGGTCGACACGCTCGTCCTGACTGAGACGAGAGTCAGAGACAGGAACAACGCGATGCCGAATGCAAACGAAGTGGCCATGATCAGCATCGGTCGCGCGGAACTTTGAGACGATGAACGCTGAGGTTGAACTGTCCTCGACGACAACTTCATCAAGCCCCAAATGAGCCCGAACACCAGTCCGCCTATCAGCGCGAGAGCGATCAAGACGAAAGCGAATGATGGTTGAAGCGACGACATGCTGATGACTTTCTAAAGCAGACGCGGCCCTGTCCGACTTGTCGACTTAGCTGCGTTGTCGTTCGGGAGTCGGAATCCAGACTGCAGCCAATTGCGAAACGGCTGACATGGTTAGTCCCCACATCACGGCCCAATCGGTGGGGAATCTCGTCACCAGCGAGAGCACAAAAGCTGCGCCCGTGGTGATGATGATCGACACGAAGCTCAGGCGTTTGTCGCGATAAGCATCAACTCGATACCACCAACGTCGAGCCAACAGCAGCGCGGCGAAGAAGATCGAGTAACCCTGCAGGGCCATCGCCGAGACTCGCGACATCTGAAACGTCGGAGCCCAAGACGCCGCGACGTGCTCGGCACACTCAATGTGCATGTCGATCTTTAGGACGTTTGACATCGCAAAGAGCGTGGCGCCGGCGATCGCTCCCAACGTCATGGTTGCTATTCGCCGAGCGACACCATCTCGGCCACGACCTTCCCAGAGCTTGGCAGGCATGATGGCCGCCCAACTTCCCAGCGTGGTGCCAATTGCAAAGAACGTCGCTTGAGACGGTGACTTCACAAAGGCGTTCAACCACCACAACGCCAACGCGATCAACGCCGAGCACAGCGCCGCGACCGCCATCGATCCGGTCATCTCAGCCAGTCGATCCAGCAGATCGAGCTCCCGAGTCTCGGGGCCTCGATAACGGTGATATTCCTCGTTGAGTCGATGAACGCGGTCGTCGGTTTTGGATCGCTGACGGACTGATTGCATTGCTTCACGCGGTGGACTCAGAAAGGTGCCACGTACAATCGCTGTAATGATTCGCACAATGATGAAGGACAAAAGCAAGCAGGCTCCAGCGATCGTTGGAACCAGGGCGCGTGGCATTCCGGCGAAGCGGGTCGTGAAGGCAATGAGATAGAACCACGGGACAGCGAGACCCAGAACGGCCAGCACCGGTCTGTCGACGATCCATTGCAAGAACGAGTTACCGTTCGACGACGTGCCTGTAACAGTGTCCGGCAAGAAGCAGTCAGACGGCTGGACGAAGACCGGCACTGGTTCTGGCTTGGAATCCGAGGGCACTGAAGCCACCAAGGTCACCGGAATGGGAACTACAGGTTTGCTCGCCGCGCGAAACTCTGCGACGAGTGCTTGTGCCGACGGTGTGCGGTGAGCCGGATCTTTGGCCAACGCTCGTTGCAAGACGGGCCGCAGCTTCGGTTGCAGTGACGACAAGTCCGGCGGTTGTGTGAGTTGCTTCATCAAGATCTCGCCGGTGGTCTCGCCTTCAAATGGCACCTTGCCGGTCAACATCTCGAACAGAATCACTCCCAGCGCGTAGACGTCGATCTCATGGCCGTAACGACCATGAGCAATCTCGGGAGCCATGTAATAAACCGTACCGACGCTTTCGGTGTGCCCGCTGCGGTGGCTTACTGAAATGAACTTCGACAGTCCGACATCGCCAATCTTCACGAGGCCGTTCTCGACGTAGATGTTGGCGGGGTTGAGGTCGCGATGAACCAAGCCTTGTCCGTGCAGGTAGCTGACCCCGTCGGCAATGCCCTGTAAGAGCTGCTCCACTTGAGCGATCGGCAGTCCTGCTGGCTGAGCGGCCAAGACTGCATCAAGCGTCTGTCCCGCCATGTATTCCATCACCACCCAATGCTCGCCCGACGAGTTTTGTTTGACGTCGAAGAGCGTCAGCAAGTTGGGATGCTTGAGATTGAGGCACTGCGAAACGCCGCGTAGCTCAATGTCGAGATTAGTTTGCAGCAGCTTCAGAGCGACTTCTTTGCCGGCATCACTGAGCGCGAAATAGACCTCGCCAAAGCCACCGCGTTGGATGGCTCGCTTAATGGTGTAGCCGTCGAGCGGCTTGGATTCGGGAGGATATCGAAAGGTCATCGGCTGCCCGTTTCTTGATCGCGCTGCCTTAAGTGTTGTGATGAATGACTGAGGTTCCACTCATTCCCAAGCTCTGCCTGGGGACGAGCGCATGGGAGGCTCGGCCTCATGTTTCTCCTACAGTCAGCTCTCTGTTGTCATCCGAGAGAGAATGTGACAGAGCCTCCGGACTTGCATTCCCAGGCAGAGCCTGGGAACGAGTGAGAATGCATCGTGCTTGTCTTCGTAGATGGCTCGATATGTTTTCATTCGCGGCTTGCTTCACGGCTTTAGTTCTTCCAGTCGCATGCGGAACCCCTCGCCTGACACCGTCTGATCGTGACTCAAACTCCCCCAGCCACTGCGAGGTGAGTTGTTGATGGTCAATGTTTCTCGGGACTTGATAGCCAATCCTCCGTCGCGTCGAACCAGCACCAATTGGCTGGGCCAACTTGGACAGCGGATATGGTTTTCAGGACCAGCTCCCAGCAAGCACGTGTCGGCCATCAGGATGATTCCTTGGACCGGCCAACGTCCTCGGTGATTGCTCAGTACTTCAATTCGAGCCGACGCACTCAGTGGCGAGCAAAGTTCAAACTTCAGTCGCACTGAATCGTTCAGCAACAGCTCGCAGGGACTGGGAAGCCAGGTCGGTTCTGTGATGACTCGACCTTGCAAACTCGTCCGCGCGAGCGGTTGCACGACATAGTCATCGCCGGTCCGTCGCAACGTCAGGTGGCGTCGCGAGAGGTTGCCCATCCATGAAATGTCCGCGTCGTCGAACGGAGGATTCGTCGTTGAGTTCATTCGTCCGACCAAAACTTCTTCGGACAGCAGCATCAGGAACGCGCCGACTCCATCGATCCACAAGATCCAACGAGTCGCGAGAGCGGCATGACCCGACATCGAAGCATCCTCTGAGCCAGCGAAGATGAGAGAGACGAACCAGACCAATGTGACGGATTGAACTTAGAAAGCACATTCGACACGCCGGCCTCGTCCGTCTCTCTGGCGGGACAACAACCACAGCGAACCCACCTTAGTTTGCTGCGATCTCTGCTGTCTTCGATTTGCCGCCTAGGTGCGCATCGACTTCATCGAGCAGTCCTTTGGCGGAGACTTTTTCTTCAACGGGAATCAAACCGCCTTCGCTGGGACGCGACTCGGCATCAGCCACTCGCTCACGCACCTTGAGTTGCTTATCGAGCTGATCAACGAGAGCGCGGACGCTGTTGAACTCCGAATCATCGACGCGAATGTTCTTCACTTCTTCGGTAGCTCGAACCTTTTCGAGCCGGGCTTGCAGGATCTCGATCTGCCGACTGAGGTCGTCCTTCGCGCCCTTCATCATCTCCAGCTTGGACAGATTGGCCTGCATGGCTTCCTTCTTACGGTCCAGCAGCTTCTGCTCTTCTTGCATCGTCGCTTCGACAACCTTCAAGGTCTCGAAACGCTTCTTCAAATCGTCGGTCAATTGCGTCGCGGAATAGGTTTGGTTCGAAATCAAGAAGGTGTCCTTGCCGGACTTGAGCTGCTCGGATCGAGTCATCACCGCCAAGCGGTGCTCGGCAACGTTGTCGGCTCGGAGCGCGAGCTTCTTCTGAATGTCTTCGATCTCAACTTGTTGCTCGACGACCAGCTTCTTCGCGCGGTTCATCTCGGGGTCGATGGAGGTCAGCAGTTCTTTGGCACGCTTGAGTTCGAACTCCAACGGCACGGAATCACGGACCGCCGACTTAACCGAGCTGCCTGCGGTGGCGACGTAGCTCCACAGGTCGCGACCAAACACAAAGCCGCCGGCCACGAGCAGCCCGGCAGAACTAAGGACGGCTTTCTTCATCATGGATGTCATCATGGGAATGCTCCAAAGCAGTGGTTTGAAGTGCTGCAACTGGTCGTCGTGGCTGTTCTCATCGCGGCCAAATCCGACGCTCACACTGACTACTTCGCCGAGCCTCGCCGTTCCTTAGCTCATTTTGGAAAGAATTTGGGAAATACTCGGAGCCCCTTCCGCCTGGTCGAAACTCAGCGGTGAAGTTCAGTGGATGCTGAAAATGCCCCGGTTGAAAACCCGCGTCTGACTCATCACCTTCCCCGCCTCGTTCCGCTGGCCACCGACTCTTTCTCTCTCGCGAGGCAATTTGATGAGCACATTCCCCGGCGTTTCCGCCGAAACCCTGGCTGCCCTCCAGAAGTTTGACACCCCGACGATTTGCAACGTGGTCGAGCTTTGGGATCTCTATCCTCGTAGCCGGGGCTACATGGATAAGAGCATTTCGGCGTGCTATCCGAAGCTGCCTCCGATGGTTGGCTACGCTCTGACGACTACGTTCCGCAGCATGAACCCGCCTCGTTCGGGCGACGTGTATGCCGGGATTGCCGGACAGCTCGAAGCCTTCGAATTGTTCCCCGGTCCTCCGGTTGTGGTGTTCCAAGACCTCGATCAGCCATGCGCTTCAGCGACCTTCGGCGAAGTGATGTGCTCGACCTACAAAGCCTTCGGTTCGGCGGGGTTGATCACGTCGGGAACGGGACGAGATCTCGATCAGGTCGAGCCGCTCGATTACCCGTGCTTCACCAACGGAGCGATTTGTGCCCACGGCTATTGCCACATGCTGCACATCAACGTGCCGGTGACAGTGGGCGGCATGACAATTTATCCGGGCGACCTCTTGCACGGTGATCGCAATGGCGTGACGTCGATTCCGATCGAGATTGCATCGGAAGTGCCTGACGCCTGCATCGAACTCGCGGATGCCGAGAAGATCATTCTCGACTACGTCAAAGGTTCGAATCTCAATCCGAAGGACTTCGCTGAAGCTCGCAAGGCCTGCGGTCAGAAGATCGCTGAGCTGGCGAAGCGATTGAAGACGAAGCTCGCGGCTGCGAAGAAGTAGGGGGATCGAGCCCGCTGCTGGCATCGTCAATGGACGCAAGATGGTGTCACGGTCGCTCCCTCGTATGTGCTCTGTGTCCTCGTGCTTCTGTGTTTCAAATCTCTCCAATCAGAGTTTGAAACACAGAGACGCCGGGGGGCACCGAGTTACTGAATCTCACGAATGATTCATCGCGCCGCGCTCGGCCCTACTCGCAATGAGGTGAGGGGGACATTCTCCGCATGGATTCTGGTTTCCATTGGCCGCTTAACTGACTCGACTTCATGCTGTCTTACTCTCACTCCATCGTCCCCTATCTCGCCAGTGGAGCGATCCACTTGTCGGCTGCGGGCTTGGTGTGGATTGGGTTGGGCTGGGGTGGGTATGTCCCGCCAGCGTTTGATGTGCGTTGGGGAGAGATGGACTCGTCGATTTCATCGGCGTGGGCACCGGAAGCGCGAGCCCCGTTTGATGACGGACCGCTCGTGTCTGTTCTGGGGGATGAGCATGTTCGAGAGCCGCATGATGAGTCGGTGTTGGTGACAACGGCGGTCGATGTTCTGCGGCAGCGAGAGGCCGCTGAAGTCGATGTTGCTCAACCTCAAGCATCGCCGAAACGCACCGAGCCTGCCGATGCTCAGCAGCAAGTTGATCAACGCTACCAAGCATTGGCTTTGCCCGAACGATTGGATGAACCCGTCTTCGAACAGCGTCGCACGGTGGTCAAGAAGCCGACTCAAACTGCAGAGCCTGCGGATGCGCCGCCGACTCCTGAGACCGTTGATCGTCCCGTCGAGCAACCGCGCAAAGCTGCTCCGACGCAAGCTCGACCGATGCCAACGCGAGTGGCTTCGCTTCCGACTCCCAATGAGCCGCCTCTACCTGATGAGGTGCCCGATCGACCTCAGCCGACATCGCCGAAGCCGGTCGCTGCAGAAGGCACGAGACCACTCGCAGCAGTGCCGACAGGGAATGCTCAACCGACCGTTGCGGCTGGTGCTCAAGCGGGGGCCGAGGACTCGCCCAAACGAATGGGCAACGCCGATGGCACTGCGGCCAAAGGACAAAGCAGCAGCGCGAGCACAGCGATGGCGGCCTCTGAACTTCCGCCGGGAGCGCGCCCCGATCAACCACCGAGCAAGCTGCCAACAAACCCGTCTCCGAAGTATCCCGCCGAGGCTTATCAGCGCGGTGAAGAAGGCGACGTGATGCTGCTCGTCTCAGTCTCTGCGGAAGGACGAGTGCGCCAAGTTCGGCTCGATAAGTCGAGCGGCTTTAAGCTGCTGGATGACGCCGCGCTCTCGACGGTGCGAGCTTGGCAATTCCAACCTGCGACCTATCGCGGTCGGCCAGTTGGTACATGGGTGCGAGTACCCATCCGCTTCAGCCTCGCCGACGGCATGTAGACGACATGTAAGATTTGAAACACAGAGGAACTGAGGGCACGGAGAAAATCAGAACCGCGCCGCTTCGAAAATCATGTTTGCGTCAGTGCTCTTCGGGACGCGGCTCTATGGCTTTGAGTTAGTCACGAGTTGCTTCACGCGCGGCAGCAGGCCGTAGGCGGCGGCGAGCAGTTTGATGGGATGCAGCGTCGGCACGGCGGCGTCTTGCTCCATTTGCAGTTTGCAACTGCTGCACTCGGTCGCGGCGATGACGAAGTTGGGATGCCGCATGTGCTCGATTAAGTCGCGGCCAATCAGGAGTGACGTCTCGAAGTTCTCGGTTGAAAGACCGAACGTACCCGCCATGCCCGAGCATCCCGATTCAAGAGAGACGAGATCGATGCCGGGCACAAGATGTAACAACTCCTGCAACGCCGTTCCTGACTTCAGGGCCTTTAGATGGCACGGAGTGTGATAGCCGACTCGTACGGGCAGTTCGTCGAAGTCGGTCTGCAACTGCCCGGCTTGATGGAGCTGCATCAGAAAGGCTCCGGCTTCGATGACTCGATTCGCGACCACTTCCGTATCGGGATTGTCGAGCAGCGCCGGGTACTCATCTCGCAGGCACAAGGCCGCTGACGGTTCCGTGCAGATAATCGGCACACCGTCTCGTGCGAACTCGGCCAATTCGCGAATGTTGGCTTCGGCAATACGCCGCGCGCCGACGATGTCTCCCGAAGACACCATCGCCATTCCCGATCCACTTTGCCCCGACGGCACATGCACTCGAATGCCGTGCTTCTGCATGATGGCCAGGAACGCTCGCGCCAGTTCGGGATCGTGGAAGTTGGCGAAGTGATCGACGAAGTACATGATCGAACGCTCGGGCTTGCCGCCGACGTCTCGTTCTTCGCGTCCGTGAGAACTCAAGAACGAGCGATTCGCAAAGGACGGCAATCGTCGTTCGCGATGAATGCCCAACATCACTTCCATCAGCCAGCGGGCTAGCCGGTTCTTGAGTAGCGGATTCATCAACCATGAGAACTTGCAGGCCAAGGCTCCGAGTTCATGAGCTCGAGACAAGAACCAATTGGAGCGTGACTGCCCGTTCGATTCGACGACTTGCGCTTTCATCTCGATCATCAGCCGCGAGATCGGCGTGTTGGTCGGACATTCGAGATCACATTGCTTGCAGTTGAAGCACAGCGATGCGAGTCGTTCCATCTCGTCCGAAGACGACGCGGTGCGGGGCAGCTCGTCGTTGAGCCACGCACGCATCACATTGGCTTTGGCGCGCGGACTGGATTCCTCGTCCAAGTTCACTCGGAAGAACGGGCACATGCGCAGTTCTTCCTTCTGAGACCGACACAGACCGCAGCCATTGCAGGTCTCAACAGCCGCAGCGACGAGGGCTGGGTTCCAATTCAACTGGAGCTGCACCAAGTTGGAATTGGTCTTAGTGACGGGACGCAGTTGATCGGCGGGGAATGTTTTCTGCGCGAGGATGATCTTGCCGGGATTGAGCAAGCCTTCGGGATCGAACAGCGACTTGATCTGTTGGAAGACTGGATACAGCGGACCGTACTGCTGCTCGACGTAAGCTGAGCGAGCGATGCCGTTGCCATGTTCGCCACTGACCGTTCCACCGACAGACAACGCGATCTCAAAGACATCGCGACTGATGGCCGCCATGCGTGCGGCATCGACGTGGCGTGGGAAGGGCAAGAACGGTCGCATGTGAATCTGGCCCGAGGCCGCATGCGAATACAGCGACGCCGTGACTTCGTTGCGTTGCAGGGCTCGTTGAGCTTGCGAGTAGAAGTCCTTCAACGCATCGGGGGGAATGGCGACATCTTCAATGAATGGCAAAGGCCGGATCTCGCCCTTCATGCGAGCGAGCATCGGCACGACCTTGCGCGGGAGCTCCCATAAGAACTCGACGTGGTCGAAGTCATACGCTTCGAGAGCGACGACCACATCGCGGAATCGTTCTTGCACGGCCCCGATGGCCATCGAGATGCGGTCCTGAGTCTGCAAGCGACTGAAGCCCGTTTGTTCGATGAGCAGTGCCGCTTCTGCCGTCGGCGGAATGATGCTCGCAAACCGCGAATCGTTTTCGCGACCAAGGCTCAGCAAGCGACGATCGAGCAAATCACAAGCACTCGGTTGCTGCGGCATGACCAGCGGCACGGATTCGATCGCATGATCCATCTGACCGAAGAGCAACAGCACGACACCTCGGAACTCGGGCAGCGGCGATGTGTGTAACTTGGCCGACGTAAACAGTCCCAGCGTGCCTTCGGAACCAACCAGCAACCGCGGCAAGTTGATGTGCCGATTGGCGAGGATGCCTCGTAAGTAATAGCCACTGGAATTGCGAAACAGCGGCGGCTGATGTCGCAAGATGGTGTCATGGTGCTCGGCCAAGATTCGATGCAGCCGCCCGACGATCGACTTCTTAAGCACCTCGTCGGATTGATCGACCAGACCGTCACAAGAGTCGTCGAGATCACTGGGAATCAGTGACGACTCGATCGCACATTCGAACGACTGACCTCCGGCCAGCACCATGTCGATCGACACAACGTGGTCGCGAGTTGAACCCACTCGGACGGCTCGTGAGCCGGCAGCATCAACGGCCAGCATGCCGCCGATTGTGGTCGTCGAGGTCGACGATGGATCCGGGGCAAAGTACCGACCGTGCTTGCGTAGCTCTTGATTAAGTCGCTCATGCACCACACCGGCTTGCACCGTGACAGTCTTATGCCCGATGTGCTCGATCGCGTTCATGTGGCGCGAGAAGTCGACGATCAAGCCATGTCCCAGCGCTCCGCCACTGACGTTGGAGCCAGAGCCGCGCGCGATCAGCGGCAGCTTCATCTCGCTGGCGTACCGAGCGAGCGTGATCACGTCTTCTTTGTGCCAGGGATAAGCAACGCCCAGCGGCTTCACTTCGAACAAGCTGGCATCGGTCGAATACATCGACACCGCCAGCTCGTCGCAGCGGACTTCGCCACTGAAGAGCCCAGACAGATCTTCGATGATGCGTCGCTGGTGATCGTCCAACGTCGACTCCCGAAGTGAGGCGGTTGCTTAATGACAACCAGAGTACGCACTCTGGCCGAGTGATTTCGCGGCGGAAGGTAGTTCGCCGAGCAATCAGCTCAAACACCACATCTCCAGGAGGCCACGACCTTTCTGTAGGTCGTGGCGCGTTGGGTTTCTCTTCGATCTCGAAGAAGAACTAGTCCTTCCAAGTGCGGCGCAGGAACTCCACATAGTTCCGCCACATGATGCCTTCGATGTCCTCTTGGCTATAGCCGCGCTTCTTCAAGAGGCCGGGGATGGTCTGCAGATCCGCGATCGAATTCATGTCCATCGGCGTCTGCTCGGTGCCATAGCCACCGTCGAGATCCGTGCCGATGCCCACATGCTTGGCGTTGCCAGCAATCTGGCAGATGTGATCGATGTGCTCGCAGATGCGTTCGATCTTCAGTTGGAAGTCAGACGGCTTGCTTCTGAGATGGACCCAACCGGGCACCATCATGATCGCGTCGAAGGCCATACCTAGGATGCCACCACGCTCGACCACGGCCTTGATTTGATCGTCTGCAAACTGACGATTCCAAGGTGCCAACGTGCGGCAGTTTTGATGGCTGGCCCACAGCGGTCCGTCGTAGACATCGAGCGCATCCCAGAAGCATTCATCACACAGATGCGTCACATCGAGAATGATGCCCAGACGCTGCATCTCTTTCAGAAGATCCTTGCCCTGTGGCGGCAAGCCACCATCAGCATCGGTGCCATGCGCGTAGCGGCCCGGTCCGTAGTGAGCAGGGCCTAAGGCTCGCAAACCGTCGGCATAACTGCGTTCGAGATGCTTGAGTGTGATGATCGAGTCCGCGCCTTCGAGGCTAAGGATGTAGCCGATCGGTAGCTTGCCAGCCTGCTTCTTGGACTCCACGACATACGGCGTGCCATCGTCACACAGAGGCGCCTTAAGCCAAAGATCCAAGTGCTTATCGAGCTGAGCACGATTTCGAATTTGGACCAATTCGTTCTGCTCTTCCATCGCTCGATACCAAGCGAGCTGTCCCTGAGTTTGAGCCCAGGCTTGCTCGGGCGAGTTCCAGCCGGGCAACCGATGGAAGTACGGCGAATAGCGACCAATCTGAGTCGCCACGCACAGACCAATGCGTCCCTTCCGCATCTCGGGCAGGCTGACCGTGCCATTACCACGGTCGACCTTGTCCTTCATGTGCTGCTCCCACCGACGAATCTTCTCCAATGGCCAGCGCAGGTCGCGATTCCATTCGAGAGCATTCATGCTGAGGTCAAGGTGAACGTCGAAGATGAAGACAGGCTCGGAAGCAGACATGAGAGTGATTCCTTTCGATCGAATCAGAGGGTGCCGATTCATAAAGCTTTTGAAGATGACGTGCCAGGAACCATGAGAGCATGGCGGTCTTATGACTCGATCAGGACGTGGATACCCGCAGCACCACTTGGTTTGTCGCGGTTGAGTATGGAGACAATTGGCACCGCAGCCGGAGCGTCTCCCTACTCGTTCCCAGGCTCTGCCTGGGAACGGCCTCACGGAGGCTCTGCCTCACGAGTCTTTTTTGTCCGCTCTTCCCGCCGCCTGCTGGCGATGCCGTATGTAATGGAGCTTGAGGCAGAGCCTGGGTTCGAGTGCGGAGCGAGCGGGCGTCCTCAGAGCTTGGTGATGTCTCGATAGCGATAAGTCCCGCCGTTCTCGGTTGCGAGCCGCTTCAAGAAGCTGGGGGCACCGAGGTCTCCGCCTTTGCCGAACTCGACGCAATGAATGCGCGACTTGCCCGCGTTGACCTGCTTGATCTTGCGACGTTCAGCTTCGGTCATCTGCGGTTCGTCGGCGTCGGTCAGCAAGAAGATGTGGTCGGGCTTCAGTCGCATTGCAGCTTCAATCGCTTGCATGTGCATCGTGCCGCCATCGGGCTGCACTTCGGCCAGGAACTGTCGAGCCAGTCCTTTGTTGATCTCGTTGGCCCACACCAAGGATGGCTTACCGGACGAAACCCGGAACTCACGGGGCATGTCGTTGTAGAAGATGATTTGGAATTGCTGCGACGAGTCGAGGCTTTGCAAGCTGGCCCATAGCTCGGCCTTGGCTGCAGGCAGTTGGTTGTAGGTCGCCATGCTGCCCGAGTGATCGATGACGTAGACGAATCGCGAGCCCTTGGCCGAGATCTCAAAGAACGAAGTCCCGCCGCGACCACCGCCCGCACCGCCTCGGCCTGCTCCATCGCCCGAACCGTTGCCAGCACCAGAACCGCCGCTGCCGAGTCCTCCCGTTCCAAAGCCGCCTCCGGTACCCGAGCCGTTGCGGCCGCCTCGTCCCGATAGACCATCCAGCAAAGCAGTCGAACCCACGGACGGAGGCAAGGCAAAGCCGCCGTTTGAACCAGCAATCGGATCGCGCGAGGCGCCACTCTCTCCGATTGCCAAGCTCTCTGCTTGACCGCCAACGAGTTGATCCAAGCTTTGACCAACCATCGCAGCAAGCGCTGCTTCTGAAGGCTCGGTATTACCGACTGGCAAACCGTCGGGATCGGCGAGTTGTCCTTCACCAGGGAATGGCTGCCCGCCGCGACCGTCACCCGCCGCGCCATCGACTCCAGTGCCCGAACCGCAACCTTCGTCACCGTCATTGGCCAGCAAACCCACTTGCATGAAGCGGCTATCTCCCAAGCCACCGGTGCCAGCTCCCCAAGACTTCATCGACATGACCAGGCAGCCATAAAGCAGCACGTGCATCAGGCAAGACACGACCCAGCTCGGCAGCGATCGTTGACGATCGGACGAGTGATCTGATCCCGATGGTGTTTGCCAAAGCCGAGCAGCCATACGAAGAACAGTTGGGTTCGAGCCAGTGATGGCGGACGCAGTTGTCGCCGGTTTCGGGATCATTACTCATCGGGCCGAGACTGTTGAAGATCGGTGCTTAATGAGTCCTGATGAAATCAAACTGTCTGGCTCCCGAACCACTCTATTTGTTTCGCCGACGTGACAGTTCAGAGTGATTCCTGCATCAACGGTTCTTTCGAAAGAAGGTTGAGTTGCGAACGCGGTCCGAGCCAAGTTTCATCTGCGGCTTGCTACTGGAACTTCTTCTTCGCACATTGACAGATCAGCGATTTCGTTCGCTCCATCGAATGCTCGGTCTAAAGAGGCTCACACTCATGAAACTCAACGCACTTTGGTTCGTCATCGGACTAGTTGCTGCGATGCTTCGCTCTCAGGCCCATGCTGCTGAACCACTGCGCTACAACCGCGATGTGAGGCCGATTCTCTCTGATAACTGCTTTGCTTGTCATGGGCCGGATAAGGCCAATCAGAAGGCGGGACTTCGGCTTGATCAGCGTGATGCGGCGCTCGCCAAGCTTGAATCGGGAGCACCGGCGATCGTGCCGGGGAAGCCTGCCGAGAGTTCGCTCATCCAACGCATCAACAGCAAAGACGGCGATGAAGTTATGCCGCCGCCGGCTTCTCATAAGAAGCTCAGCGCAAAGCAGAAGGCGATCCTCGCTCAATGGATTCGTGAGGGCGCGGAGTACGAGCCACATTGGGCCTTCATTCCGCCGGCTCTTGTCAAAGTTCCGACAGCCGCAGACCTTAAGCAAGTTGATACCGAGTCGTTGAAGTGGCCTCGAAATCCCATCGACTGGTTTGTGCTGCAAGGGCTCGCGAAGCACGGACTCAAACCGTCGCCTCAGGCAGATGCCGCGACACTCGCACGACGTATCTCGCTCGACCTTACTGGCCTGCCGACCGAGTTCGCCAGCCGCAAGCCATCGACTGCATCAGGAGATGGCTCAACATCAAATAGCAGCTTGCAGTTGCCGAGTAATTTCGATGACAGGCAGCTCAACGACTACATCACTGCGCACTTCGCCTCACCGCACTTCGGCGAGCGAATGGCCGTTGATTGGCTCGACGCGGCGCGGTTCGCCGACACGCAGGGCTATCAAGTTGATCGCGATCAAGACATGCACCCTTATCGTGATTGGGTCATTGCCGCGTTCAACAAGAACCTGCCGTTCGATCAATTCACGATCGAGCAACTTGCGGGAGATCTGCTGCCCAATGCGACGCTCGAACAAAAGGTCGCAACGGGGTTTCATCGCAATCACATGGTCAATCAAGAAGGCGGCATCATCTCGGCGGAGTTTATTGCCGAATACACCGCTGACCGCGTCGAGACGACCGCTGCGGTGTGGCTCGGGCAGACATTTACGTGTGCTCGCTGTCACGACCACAAGTTCGACCCGTTCACGCAGCGAGACTTCTACGGCATGAAGGCGTTCTTCAATAACGTCGGCGAGCAAGGCGATGGCGGACAAGACGCGCTCTCGATGCCATCTGCGGAGATCGAAGCGAAGGTCGCGCCTCTGCAAGCTCAGCTCGATGAGTGGCAAGGCAAGCTCAAGCAGTTGCAGGTCTCCGACGCTGACGTGCAACAATGGGCCGATCGGCTGGTGCAACAACGCTTACAGTGGCAGTCGTTCGAGATTAAGAAGGTCACTGGCAAGCAGGGGGCTCCGAAGGCCACGAGCGATTCGCAAAGCTTCGAGTTGAGTCTCATCAATCGCGAGAATACTCCGGTCAAAGTCACTGCCGCGCTGCCGACCGGCAAGATGATCACGGCTCTGCGGATCGAGTGCTCGACGAAGGCCGATGGCGCGAACATCACGCTCGGGAAGACGTACCCGCAATACGGCAAGAAGCCGCTCGAAGTCAGCGGTGCCGTCGAAGGCGTCTCGTTGAAGGCAGCTCAAGCCGACGACTTGCTCGACGGACCAAACCGCAAGCAGAACGTCGCGCTGCAGCCGACTCCGAAGCAAACGGCGTCGTTGGTTTGGCAGCTCGACAAGCCGCTGTCAGTAACGAAGGACGGCGACACGATTGACTTCAACATCACCGTGACAAATGCCGGGCGCGAGACTGAATGGCGCATTCAATTCACTGACGCGCCGGTCGATCAGCTTGTCGCGCAAAGCACTCTCGATCTCGCGGCAAAGGACGCTGCCAAGCTGAGGAAGAACGAGAAAGAAGCGTTGAAGCGCGAGTATCAGCTCAGTCTTGCGGTCTCGAAGGAAGCGAACGCGAAGATCACCGAACTCAATGACAAGATCGCCGCCCTCCGCAGGCAGCAGCCGAATGCGTTCATCATGCGCGAGCAAGCTAAGGTCAAAGACACCTTCATTCTGATGCGCGGCGTCTACAACAAACCCGGCGAGAAAGTGACCGCCGCGACTCCCGGTGTCTTGCCGCCGCTGCCAGAGGGCGCTCCGCATAATCGACTGGGGCTCGCGCAATGGCTCGTCAGCAAAGAGCATCCACTGACCGCGCGCGTCACGATCAATCGCTTGTGGCAGCAAGTCTTCGGCATCGGACTTGTCCGCACGAGCGAGGACTTCGGTTCGCAGGGCGAGCTGCCAAGTAATCCCGAACTGCTCGATTGGCTTGCGGGCGAGTTCATTCGCAGCGGCTGGGACATGCAACACATGCTGCGACTGATGCTGACGAGCGCGGCTTATCAACAGTCATCGAGATTGACTCCGGCAGTAATGGCCGCAGATCCCGATAACCGACTGCTTTCGCGAGGTGCTCGCTTTCGGTTGCATGGTGAGTTCGTCCGCGATCAAGCACTTGCCGCTGCGGGACTGCTGTCAGAGAAGATCGGCGGCAAGTCCGTGAAGCCGTATCACCCGCCGGGGCTTTATGAACTCGTCACTGCCGGCAGCACGACCAATGTGTATGTCGAAGACAAGGGCGAGGGGCTACGTCGCCGCAGTCTCTACACCTATTGGAAACGCAGCGTGCCGCATCCCGCGATGCTGGCCTTCGACGCACCGGGCCGCGAGGTCTGCGCCCTGCGACGGCCGCGATCGAACACCCCCATTCAAGCGCTAAACTTGATGAATGACCCGACCTACGTCGAAGCCGCGCGGCACCTCGCACTGAGAATGCTCAAAGCAAGTGCCGGGCTGCCAGAACAATTACAGCACGGCTATCGGCTGTTGCTCGGTCGAGAGGCCACAACCACAGAACTCGCCGTACTCACGCGAGCCTTCGAACGTAACCGAGCTGACTTCGCCGCCAACCCCAACGCCGCCGTCGGCCTCTTGAAGACCGGAACCTCAACGCCAACCGACACCGCGCTCGAACCCGCAGCGCTGGCCGCCATGACCGGAGTCGCCAGCACGCTGCTATGTCTCGATGAAACGGTGACGAAGGAGTAACGGGCAGCGAGTTGCTAACGGCAGACACAACGCCGCCACAAACGCGTTTTTTCGCAGCGGCCAATCGGAGTCTTGATGGACCTCTATAACGAGCTTCAGATCGTCGTTAATTCGCTGCAAGCAGCAGGCATCCGCTTCGCGCTGTGCGGCGGATTGGCTTTAGCGTTTCATGGGTTTGTTCGCTTCACGCAAGACATTGATCTTGTCGTCGATGAGTCTGAACTTGAGGCGGCGAAGTCGGCGTTGTTGTCGTCCGGCTATCAGTTCGATGAAGGGATTCTCGAATTGGGAAGTCAGCGCGAGCCTCATGATCGAACGCGAATCGCCCGCATTACGAAAATTGTCGGTAAGGAGTTGCTCGTGCTCGACATGATCCTTCTGAATGTGGAGCAAGCAGCGTTTTGGGACCGAGTTGTGAGTGTCAAATGGGAAGAGCATGAACTGCGAGTGATCTCAAAGGTCGACCTCATCGCGATGAAGCAGCGCGCGGGGCGTCCTCAAGATCTCGTCGACATTGCTCGATTGGAGGCTACCAATGCCGGGACATGACTCTTCCTCAGTTGATATGTCGCCCGAAGCCGTTGCGCTGCGACTGCGAGCCGTTTCAAACTTGTGCAAACTCGGGCTCAGCATTCAGAAAGCAGTGCCAGCAATTCGAACAACCACTTCAACTTCCCACGAGCAGCAAGGCGGTTGTGAAACTGCTAATTCGATTGCGTCAGAGAGCCACTTGGTGTGCTCAGGCTCGACGGAGCCCTCCGACTGCTGTCGCTTGAGTCGCTGAGTCAAGACGGGTGAGATCGAAGGCCGAGATCAATCACTGATAAGTCTTTGATTCCGCCTGTGCCTCCGACCCGATCGACAGCGAGTCTCAAACCCAAACGATAAGAGTTGGAATGCTCCGTCGAGCCGGAGCACTCCGTGAAGCAACCATCCTACTCAGCCGCCGTCGAACAACGGTCGCTACGAATTTTGAGATGACTATGAACTCACTCAATCGCCGTTGTTTTCTAGGTGCATCCACTGCGGCGGCAGGCGCGTCGGCGCTGGCCTCTTTGCTTAATTCGACGTCTGCTGCGGCGGCGACTGGAACTGGGACGTTGCCGCACTTCCTGCCTCAGGCGAAGCGAATTATTTGGCTGACTCAAGGCGGAGCTCCGTCTCAATTGGAGCTATTCGACGATAAGCCTGGCTTGAGGAACCAGTTCGATCAGGACTTGCCCGAGAGCGTGCGCAATGGGCAGCGACTCACCGGCATGACCGCAGGGCAGAAGCGTTTTCCGATCGCTCCGAGCATCTATCGCTTCGGCAAGCATGGTGAGTGCGGAATGGAACTCAGCGAGATCCTGCCCTTCACTGCGAAGCATGCCGACGACCTCTGCCTCATTCGCACGATGCATACCGAAGCCATCAATCACGATCCCGCGATGACGCTGTTGCAGACCGGTCATCAGATCTCGGGACGTCCGTCGTTCGGCGCCTGGATCGCTTATGGACTGGGTAGCGAAAATGACAATCTGCCGGCTTTCACGGTGCTCATCTCGCGACCTAGCGGTGGCACGAACGCGCAACCTTTGGCCGAACGGATGTGGGGCAGCGGCTTCTTGCCCGCGAAGTATCAAGGCGTGCGATTGAACTCGGGCAAAGATCCCGTGCTTTATCTCTCGAACCCGGAGGGGCTCACTCAGGACCGGCGCCGCGCGATGCTGGATGACCTCGCCGCACTCAACAAACAGAAGCTCGCGGACTACCAAGACCCCGAGATTCAGACGCGCATCGATCAGTTCGAAATGGCGTTTCGCATGCAGACGAGCGTGCCTGAGTTAGCCGACTTGTCGCAAGAACCCGCGCATGTCTTCGAGCGTTACGGACCTGAAGCGAAGAAGCCCGGCACGTATGCCGCGAACTGTTTGCTCGCGCGGCGATTGGCCGAGCGCGGAGTGAGGTTCATACAGCTTTATCATCGCGGATGGGATCAGCACGCGTCGCTGCCGAGCGGCATTAAGAGCCAGTGCTACGACACCGATCAGCCAACGGCCGCGTTGTTGTCGGATCTCAAAGAACGTGGCATGTTCGATGACACGCTGATCGTGTGGGGCGGCGAGTTTGGCCGGACGGTCTACTCGCAGGGTGTGCTGACTCCGACAAACTACGGTCGCGATCATCATCCGCGTTGCTACAGCATTTGGGTGGCAGGCGCGGGCATCCGACGCGGTCACACCATCGGTGAGACCGACGAGTTCTCCTACAACATCGTCAAAGACCCCGTCCACATTCATGACTTGAACGCGACGTTGTTGCAGCAATTGGGCATCGAACACACCGCCTTCACGTATCGCCATCAAGGCCGCGACTATCGCCTGACTGACATTCATGGCGAGGTCGTGAAGGACATGCTGAGCTGACAGCGTGACCAACTGGCGTGAACCACAACGATCATCTCCCGGAGTGTTGGCGACTTATGGGCTTCATGAATCTTGCGGCGGGGATGGCTGTTGTCACCGCGATGTCGATTGGGCTTGAGCCGGTATTGGCTCAGGTGATCGCAGTGGACGAGTTCGACGGCAAGACCCGAAGCGGCTTTGCTCAAGAAGGTCTTGGCGAGTGGGCGTTGATTCCGAAGGTCAACGAACGCGATGGAATACTCGTTACAACGCATGGCAATCACTTTCGTGCGTTGGCAGTTCCGGTCGACGCAGGCACGGTTTGGTATGCGCTGACACTCAAGACTCTGCAGGCGATTGAGGGGTACGCAACAGTCTCGCCGGCTGCGAACAACGTCTCGCAATTCAGTGAGTTCGGGTTCAATCGTGGTTACGGAGACTCGAAGGGCTTGTGGACCAACGCGCCCGCCGTGGTGAAAACCAATTGGCCGAGCACGACCTTGCAGACCATGTTGGTGCGTTACGACTTTGATCTGCAGCGCTGGAGTGGCTGGGCGGCGGAAGGTGCTGGCGAAGCGTTGCTTGATCCCGCCGGACGGCTCGCCGCGAAGCCGCTCTTTCATGATGCGCCGCTGGCGGCTCGATCGATAAGCCACCTCTATCTGAGCAAAAACGGTTCGCAGGTTTTGGAGCTGCATCGGATCGGCTTGGCTCGTTCACCGCGCGAAGCATTGGGACTGACAAAAGGTACCAGCAAGGAAACTGTGCCCGGCACGGTGGTGGCTCAGCCGAAGATGGCGAAGAAGCTTTCGGCATCGATCGAGATGTTGGTCGGAGATGAAACGCCGCTGGTGCAGGGAGATCGAATCAGCTTCTTCGGAGACTCGGTGACGTGGCAGGGCGGGTATCTGGATGGCGTGGCCAAGGTCGTGCGTGATCGTCGCCCGGATCTGAACGTCGAGTTCTTCAAACGCGGCATCAACGGCGGCAAGTCAACGGACCTCCGCGATGGCTGTAATAATCTCTACGGATGCACTCAGAAGCCGCTGAGAGAAGTCATTAAGGATGATCGCTCCTCGGTCGTCGTCATTTACATCGGGATCAACGACGTGTGGCATCAAGCGAATGGCAAGGGCAACTCGCCGGAGAAGTATCGCGAAGCCCTGCATTCGATGATCGCGGACGCCAAGCAGGCGAAGGCGACCGTCATTGTCGCCACGCCGACGCTCATCGGCGAAAAGCCGCGCGGCAAGAATGACTTCGATGCCAAGCTCGATGAATACGCCGCCATCGCACTGGATGTCGCGAGCCAAGAAGGAGTCACGAGTTGCGACCTACGAGCCGCGTTTTTCCGTGAGCGTGAAGCCATTCGCAAAGACCGGCCCGAAGGCAATGTCTTTACGTATGACGGAGTGCATATGGTCGAGGCCGGTAACGATCTCATCGCTGATGAGATCGCTCAGGCCCTGAAGCGAGCACGTGCCAAACGCCCCGAGTAATAGTACCTACGATCTTCAGCCATTCGGACAGAATTCAAAAGAAGCCGCCGCCTCCCATGCCTCCCGTGTTGCCTTTGGTCGGATCGAAGGTGCCTCGGAATTCTGAGCCGACCATGTTGCTGATGAAACGTTCGATCTCGCGATGGACTTCGAACGTTTGGCGAATCACAAGGTTCGAGCACGGACGGACCAAGATGTTCTTCGCCGCAGCGGGTTGGTTAGCAGGAGCGGGCTTGCCGGGTTCGGGTTTGGGAGTGGCTGGAGTCTCGGGCACTCGCACTTCAAATGGACTGCCGACAATTCGCCCTTCGACTTCCTACATCCACGGCTCGCCGGCGATCACATGGAGCGATGGCTCTTCGTGGTTAATTACGACCGTCCAACTCGGCACGGCCACCAACTTCGGCAACGCCTGCGACAAGTCGTTCGCCGCCTCTTTGGTGACGCGATACGTCTTGGTGACCAGCTGCGGCATCGCGTGTCGATTCGCTGCGACAGGATTCTTCCGGGCTTGTTGTCGCAGTCGATTCAACAGCGTCTCGATCTCTGCATGCCCAACGCTCGTTTGAGTAACAACCAACACTCCGGGATCCGTCGTGAGGATGGCTCCTTCGCCGGTTCCTTTCTCCAACCAATTTGCCGACGTGGTATCGAGCAAGGCCGTCTTGAGCTGCGACATCTTCTCGCCGTCCGCCGTCGTTCCAGAGTTCGCTGCAACCAGATCGCGGACGTCATAGACAACGTGGTCGAAAAGTTGGTAGGCGAGGTCTTGAGTCGTGACCTTGATGACGCCATCGCGAATGAAGTAGGCGAGGTTCAAGCTCTTCAACGAGATACTCAAGATCTGATGGAGCGGCTTGTTGGTGAGGCTGAGCGTGATGGGAGCATCAAGGGCAACATTCGCGTTCGCAAGATCCGCGCGATCCAGTTCGATGGAGATGCCGTGCTTGTCTGCCAAGAACGTCATCGCATCGGCCAGCGGTGTGTCTGTGAAATTACACTCGCTCGAACTCTTCAAAGCCGCTTCCAGCTTCGCGCAATTCGAACACACGCGAAGCGGCGACGATCGCTGCGGTTGCTCCAGCGCGGCCAGCATTCGGGAAATCTCGCGGTGACCTTGATAGTTCTGACGAACGATGACGGAGTCATTGATCGTGATGATTGTTCCCGCGCCGGTGCCATCTGCTTCCCAGTTGTTGCGACCGGCCTGCGTGATCGCGGCTGTCAGATCGTCGAGCGAGTACCCCTTCATCAAGAGCGGGGCTAGGTCGTAATGCTGAGTCAGCAGTCGCTGACTGACTTCGTCGATGGTCGTGACGATCAAGATGTCTCCATCAACTCGCCATCCCAATGAAAGAGGCTGCAAGAGATGAGTCAGTAACTCTTCCAGCGTGATGCTCTGCCGCGACAACGTGACCGGCGCGTCCATCGCTATTCCTGCCGCTTCCAAGGCTTTGAGATCAATCAGGCACGTGACCTTGTGCTTGTCCCCCAGGAACTGCACGACATCGGTTAGCGGCGTATCTGCGAAATCGACGGCGGTCATCTCGGACAGAAACTTCGGAAAGAGTTCTTCGTCGTCCAGGAACACCGACTTTCTTTCGACCGGCGCAGTGACTTCCTTCGTTTCTTCTGCGAGCACTTGAGCAACGATGCGTGAGCCGTTCTCGGGCTGCGGCGCGAAGAGGAACAATCCCAACGTGACCAGCAGTGCGAGTGCCGAAGCTGCGAGCGTCGTACGCATAGCGATCCTCCTCAGTGGTGTGAGTGAAGCCTGTGTGAAGTCGAGCGCCAGACCGGAGACATCTCCGAAGTCATCGAGCGCCTGTTTGATGGCGTCGTCGCGCGACAGTCCCGAGGCCATTAAGTCGGCCAGACGCTCTTCGAGATGATCGCGCAGCTCATCCGCGATGGCGTCCTTCTGAGTGGAGTTCAGCCGCAACAAGCGACTGAGCACTGACAGATAGATTTCGAACTCTCGCTCGGGCATGACATGTTCCTCGGCAAGCGATGATCCAGTGGCAAAAACTCAAGTTCGGGGTGGTGCAGACTCGGCTTGAAGACACGCCCTTCGCTGAAGGCTCAGAGCGTGCCACCCACGGTCAAGCGGGCTGCGGGGCCAGATCGCCCAGTGGTCCCAGGATGCGACGCAGGCAATCGACATAACGCCGCCATTCATCGGCGCGATTCCGTAACTGCTTTCGCCCGGCTGCGGTCAGCTCGTACCACTTTCGACGTCGGCCAGTCTCGTTTTCCCACAGGCTCTTCACGAGCCCTTCTTTCTCCAACTTATGCAAGATTGGGTAGAGCGTTCCGGCTTTCAGATCGATGATCTCGCTGCTCGATTCCCACAGCTTCGCCTGAATCGAATAGCCGTATTGCTTTCCGTCCGAGAGTGCTGACAGCACCATCAACTCCAGACTGCCTCGGAGTAACTCGGGATTAATCGCGTCCATCGTGCGGTCCTCTTCAACTACAAGAGCCCAACGCCAATCAGATCCCATGCATGGCGTCGCGACATATTGCCTGGCTATGTATCGAGAGGCAAGGGGTTGTTTCTGAAGTTGAAGCAGAAAGTGCTAGTCCAAGAAAAGGACGCGAGTCGCGGAGCGACTCGCCTACGTAGCTCAGTCGCTCTGCGACTGAGAAGTATCAGTCATGTTGCTCCTCAAAGCGCGGCGCTGAGTTTCAAGCCGTCGTTCGATCTGCGATGTTTGGAACTCGGGGACAGTAGCTGAAGTCGTCAGACTTCAGACGCTCATGCAAAGGGCTCCGAATTCTGACGAATTCGGCTTCGGGCCCCTTCGACACCGAGGCTTTTGTCCGAAGCATCAACTCTCTCTTTCAGCGACTTCTTTTATGCGTAGTGACGACACGATTGCCGCGATCGCATCTGCTCCAGGGGCAGCAGAGATTGGCGTCATTCGAGCCAGCGGACCGCGGGCTCTGGAACTCACGAGCCAACTGCTTGGTGATGAGTCCTTGCGGATGACGAGACAGCCGACTTGCCGGGAGTCGTCGATTGATCTCGCGCGATGCGGTGGCCGAGGTCGGCTGACGGTTCAGGCTTATGTGTGGCCGACGCAGCGAAGTTATACAGGGCAACCCAGCGTCGAGTTGCGGGTGTTGGGGGCACCTCCGCTGCTCGAATTGGTGCTGGAAGAATTGTTTCAGTTGGGTGCTCGGCCTGCTCAACGCGGTGAATTCACGTTTCGAGCCTTCATGGCGGGGCGGTTGGACTTGGCTCAAGCAGATGCCGTGCTGGGTGTCATCGATGCTGCCGACTTCGAGCAACTGCAAGTCGCGCTGAAGCAATTGGCGGGCGGCTTGTCCGGCTTGATTGGAAGCGCTCGCAGCGAGCTGCTCAATGTGCTGGCGGACCTTGAAGCGGGACTCGACTTTATCGACGAGGACATTGAGTTCATCGGGCGAGCCGAGTTGCTCGCACGCCTGGGTGCGGTACGGCAACAGATCGAGCGACTGCATCAGCAAGCCGAGCAACGCATGCAGTCGCAGCATCGAAATCGAGTCGTCTTGGGAGGACTGCCGAACGCTGGAAAGAGCACGCTCTTCAACGCTCTGACGGGTCGCGATGCCGCCATTGTTTCTGAAGTCTCGGGGACCACGCGCGATTACCTGTCGTTGCCGCTGCAGTGGGACGGGATTGATATCGAATTGCTCGACACCGCCGGTTGGATGAGTAGCGAGCAAGCCATTGAGCAAGCCGCTCAGCAACAGCGCGACGATCAGCTCCAGCGCGCGGATCTGGTTTTGTGGTGTCGAGCTGCAGTGCTTTCGGACGATGAAGCTGCACTCGATCAAGAGCATCTCGAAAGCCTGCGTGCGAGTGGCAATCCGCTGTTGGTGGTGCGGACGAAGTGCGATCTGCTAAGCCCCGAGTCGACTGCCTGCTCGATTGGTGATTTGTCAGAGTTCAATGTGAGTTCTCGGTCGGGGGCTGGCCTGGCCGAGTTGCGAGCACACATCGTCGCGAGTCTTGCGGAGCAGAACGTTGCGGCGTCGGAGTTGGTTGGTTCGACTGCGGCTCGGTCGCGCGAGTCGCTGCGGGCCACCATCGAGTCCCTCGATCGGGCTGGGCAAGCGACGGCTGAAAACCTGGGCGACGAATTGGTAGCGATCGAGATTCGCGAGGCGTTGGAGCATCTCGGCCAGATCGTCGGTGCCGTTTACACCGATGACATCCTCGACCGCATCTTCAGCCGGTTCTGCATCGGGAAGTGAGCATTGCGGCGCGGGAGTGATCACGAACTGGGCCGTCTGACTTTGCGAAGAACACGTCGGACGGAGGCTCACCCAGGTTTGGTGAGTCCGTCGGCCTTCAACGCATTTCGGTCGTGAAGCCGTTATCAATCCGGCGCGAGTTCGAGCGGAACCGGAGAATTCCCGTGGGGCATGTTTCCAACGTGCCTCAATTCATGAGAAGTGAGCACGTTAGAAACGTGCTCCACGAGATCTGCCGGAATCGCCATTCATGAAAGGCTCGGGTTGATGTCTCCTGTGTATCGAGTTCGTGTGACGAAGGATCATTTGGTCTTCAGCGCCGCTCACTTCATCACGTTCAACGGAACGATCTGCGAGCGTTTGCATGGTCACAATTGGAGGACGGCCGTCGAAGTTGTGGGGCCGTTGGACGAGAACTCGTATGTGTTTGATTTCATCGCGCTGCGTGACGCTCTGCAGGCGATCGTGGCAGAGCTTGATCATCGAGTCTTGTTGCCGACGTTACACCCAGCGATTCACGTGACCGCGACGGACAAAGAAGTCGAAGCGCGCTTCGAGGAGCGACGCTGGATCTTTCCTCGTGAGGATTGCGTCTTGCTGCCCGTAGCCAACACGACCGCCGAGTTGATTGCTCGGTGGATCGGAGAACGGCTGCTGCCAACTGTCACCAGCTATCCGGGAGCTGCTGTGTCGTCGTTGCAGATCGAAGTCGAAGAGAACTTCGGTCAATGGGCCATCTGCACGTTGCCTGTGGTTACTTCGTAGCTTGGGATGGACTTCCAAGTTGCGGCGGCTCGGACACGTTCAATTGAGTTGGCTTACGGCTGACGGACTTGTTCCGATAGCATCTCCAGCCCAATCAGGCGAAACTCGGCTGAAAAGACTGGTATTAAGGGAGTGTTCGATGAGTGGCGATGCTTGGATCACGGTCGCCGTGACGGTTTTAGTTCTCTACGCGCTCGCCAAAGAATTGGCCGCGACCGACATGGTCTTTATGGCCGCGATTGTGTTGCTGTCGGTGCTCGGCATTTTGAAGCCCGAAGAGGCATTCGGCGGCTTCGTGAATAACGCAGTGCTATTGGTGGGCGGGCTGCTGGTCGTCGCTGCCGGGCTGCGCGAGACCGGTGTGATGGACGCCATGGGGACTCGGTTCTTGGGGCCCGTGAAGACCGAAGTCGGAGCACTGCTGTGCTTGGCTGTCTTCTGCACGACCAAGTCAGCGTTCCTCAACAACACGTCCGCCGTCGCGCTGCTGATGCCCGTGGTCATCGATTGGTGCCGCAAGAATCAGGTAGCTCCATCGAAGCTCCTAATACCACTGTCGTTCCTCACGATCATGGGCGGTTGCTGCACGCTAATCGGGACCAGTACCAACTTGGTCGTCGACGGTTTGATGCGTAAGGCCAACATCACGCCGATGGGTATGTTCGAGATCGGATGGGTGGGTGTGCCATGCGCGTTGATTGGGTTGGTCTACTTGCTGACGGTTGGACGCAAGCTCTTGCCAGAGCGTAAGGAATTGATCGAGCAATTGGGTGATTCGCGCCGCGAGTACCTCGTCGAGATGATCGTGCAGCCGACTTGTCCGCTCGTCGGCCAAACGATCGAGACTGCGGGGCTGCGAAACTTGCCGGGCTTGTTCTTGTTCGAGATCGACCGTCGCGGAGCCGTCATCGGCCCGGTGAGTCCTGATGTGGTGATCGAAGCTCAGGACCGACTGACGTTTACCGGCGTGGTGAGCACGATCGTGGATCTCAAGAAGATCCCCGGCTTGTTGCCTGCTGAGGATGACAACTACCAGGTCGCGACCAAGGCTGCTCGGCAGAGTCGTCGTATGGTCGAAGCCGTGGTCAGCCAGTCGTCGCCGCTCGTCGGTCAGACCGTGCGAGATGCCGGTTTTCGTACTCATTACAACGCGGCGATCGTGGCCATTCATCGCAACGGCGAACGAGTCACGACCAAAATCGGCGACGTGCGGTTGGAACCGGGCGACACCTTGTTGATGCAAACCGGGCCAAACTTTGTGAAGGCTCATCGCAACAACCCGGACTTCTATCTGGTCAGCGATGTTGATGATTCCATTCCGCTGCGACATGACCGTTGGTGGGTCGCGGTGCTGTGTTTGCTGGGCATGATCGTGGCCATCACTTTCAAGCTGCTCGACCCGATGTTGGCTGCGTTCACGGCCGGCGGCTTGATGATCGCTACTCGATGCTTGTCGGGGGCGGATGCTCGTCAGGCGATTGACTGGTCGGTGCTGATTTCCATTGGAGCATCGTTTGGCCTGGGAACCGCTTTGGAAAAGACTGGGGCCGCGAGTTACCTCTCGGGCCAGTTAGTGTCGCTGACTCAACCGCTGGGTCCATACGCCACGTTGGCTGCCATCTACTTCGTGACGATGGTGCTCAATGAGCTGATTACCAATAACGGGGCCGCGGCTTTGGCTGTGCCGTTCGCGCTGAAGGCGGCGGAGCAAATTGGCTGCGATGCGCGACCGTTCTTGATTGCGGTGACTCTGGCGGCATCGTTCGCCTTCGCGTCACCCGTGGGCTACCAGACTCACATGATGGTTTACGGTCCCGGCGGTTATCGCTTCAGCGACTTCGTCAAAGTGGGAGTGCCGCTCAATGTCTTGTTGTGGATCGTCGCGGTGGTGCTGATCCCAATGATCTGGCCGTTCCATTTGCCCATTGCCGGAGCGGTGCTGCCGTAGTTTTTTGCGGCTCGGAATAGTTCTCAGTCTGGTCCATGCTCTCATTTACGGAGCGACTGAGCCGCATTAGCGAGTCGCTCAGTGCTCGCATGTCGCCGACCAACTCACGCACGCCGGTGTCCGTCACTTCGCCCGGCTGTGGCGTTTTGATGTGGTCGTCCCAAGGAGATTTGGGCAATTCGAAGCAGTTAAGTTCGCTGCTGTTTTGATGTCGTCGAATTTCTGGCTCATCGCAAAACCGTGGGGGTAACTGGTAAAGAGCGGACAGACTGGTTCAGCTGGGGTTGTGAGTTCTCAAGTCGCAACTTCAACGGAGTCCCAGAATGTCCGCTCAAGCGTT
>OMIV01000122.1 GCA_900299185.1 Planctomycetaceae bacterium | reverse complement strand
TCACCTTGAGCAATACTCAATGCAGAAACCGTGGCCAGCCCCATCGGGATTCCGCACCTACTCTGTAGGCAACATCAAATGAGCCAACTCATAAAAGCTCCCCGGCATAGAAGCGTCTGCCGTGCCAGTTCTCCTTAAGAAACGACCGAGAGGGCTGTTGTGATCGGGCGCAAATCTTGTCTCAGTGCTTTGGCATTTTGAAATCAGTTATTTGGCAGACTCTTAGCTCGCTGCCGGATCTCTTCGAACGACCATCGGCGCACGAGTTCTCCGTCGCGAAAGACTTCCACCAGCTCATTCTGAAGTTCTGGATGCTCGTCCTCGCGAACGGTCTGCAATTCACCGTTCGATTGACGCACAAGTTTCAGACGTCCGGCTTTCGACTTCTTGGAGCCGTCAGTGACAGGACGTTTGAAGACATCTCGCTCAGCACCGTTCACAACGACCGACAAGCACTTGAAGGCGAATCGCTGCGTATCTCGATTCATCTTTTGCAGCAGTCCCCCACCGGAACCGAAGGCGATGTTGTCCGCCGACCAACCGGCATCCCGCATCGCGTTCAAGATCTTGCCGAGCATCATGAAGTCGATGCCGTCACCTTGAATCACTCGGACCTTCGGATGAAGGACGCGAAAGCCTTTCGAGTTCGTTGTGCAACCAAACGCGTCTCCGAGTCGCTTCAGAACTTCGACGACGATCTGCGGCGGGTCACCTGAATCGGGACGCACAACCAACACTCCGTCGCGTGCGATAACCGTCTCTTTCAGAATGCCACCCCAATACTCGGAGCACGCTCGGAAGACATCGAAACTATCGCTGACGCAGGCCACGAGCCCACTCGGGTATTGCGTCAGCATGTTGCGCATCGCGTCGACTTCATGAGCTTCACCCCAACTGGTGATTGGGCTGTGCTCGGCAGCAGGAATGCTGAAGCCCGCCATTTCGCAGCCATAGAACTTTCGCGCAAGTAACAGTCCCGGCAGTGTGTCGGTGCCTCGAAAGTTGACGAGATGTGCCGCAGCTCCCAAGGCCGCCTGCTCGGGACACGTCACTCCGCGAAAGCCGAAGTCGTGCAACTTAAAGTCGATCAGACTTGGATCGCCGGTCTCGGCAAGTGCGCGAGTGATGACGCCTTTCATGGCTCGACTTTGCGTCGCCACCGTCGACGCGTACCAAACTTGAACGAGCAACGTCTCCAAGTAGTTCGTCAGCCAGAAGCTATCGGGATCGGTGTTCTCGACTGTCATTAGCACGTTGCCCGGCGGGACGACGGTGCCTTCTGGGGCCGCTCGAATCACGATCGGCAGTCGTCCTCCATGCCGTTTCAGGACGTGCTCCCATCCAGTGCGATGAAAGACACTCGCCCCGAAATGCGAACACAGCAACGAGTCTGCCGCTTCGATTTTCTCAGGAGTGACCACACTTCCGGCGAGATAGCTCTGTAAGAAATACTGCAATCCAAAGAACACGACTTCTGGAAACTGAGCCCCCTGTCGCGCTTCGAAGTACGAGTAGACTCGCTCCGTCCCCGGCGGGTACTGGCGGTAGTGCGAGACTTTGTAGCTATCCGTCAGCCAGCAAATGTTGTTGAGCCAATCGAGCATGCAACTCTCCGCATGCGGTCCTGCCGCAAAGATTAAACGTGATATGGACGCCAACGTCAGCTCAGGACAGATTCAGGATTTGACTTCAATTCGCACTTAGGCTGGAAGCTCAAAACCATTCCGACGAGGACGATTGAGTGAGTCGTTAGCTGCGGTGTCATTGACGAATTGCTCACGCACCGGATCCCATCGCAAGGGCCGGTCTAGTTCTCGGACGATGTTGGCCAGATGGCAGATCGTCACGGTCCGATGCCCGACTTCGACAGGCGCGTTGAGCGGCGTTCTGTTGCGGATCGCATCGAGCCAGTTCTCCAGATGCGGTCGAGCGACGTGGCCGTTGCCTTTCCACTTGTCGATGGTAGCAGCGTCGGGGCCGCCAGAGAGAAGTCCTGGGGGATCGGTCTCGACATAGCCGCGTCGCATCTTCAAGCGGCCCTTCTCGCCGTGAAAGACGATGACATCCGGCCCGCTCTTCAGGCTTCCCGCTGACGTTAAATCCCACGGCGAGAAGTGCAGTTGGATTCCGTCGGCGTACTTCATCGTCACGGGCCAGAAGCGACGATTGTCGGATGCATCTCCAGATTGATTCACAGGAACCTGCGTCTTCGACTTCCAGTGTGGCCACAACTCGGCGACCGAGGCTGGCTCGATCGCTCGCACTTCGATCGGGCCGGTGTCGTCCTTGCCCAGTGCGAGTTGCACCATGTCGACCGAGTGCGCTCCCCAGTTCGTCATCAAGTGCCCGGAGTAATCTCGAAACAAATCCCAACCGCGCCACAGCAAATCACCGACTTTGAAATCTTCCTTCATCCACAAGTTTCGGTGATGTGGCCTCAGCGGGGCAGGGCCACAGAATAGATCGAAGTCGACTCCGCCAAAGGCTGGTTCAGCATCGAGTGATGGCATCGATAGCGGTCCCGGATAGTTCGGCAATTCGACTTTCGAGATTCGACCCAGACCGCCATTGCGAATGAACTCGCACGCGAAGCGATGCAGCTCCATCGTGCGTTGCTGGCTGCCGACTTGGAGGACTCGGCCCGTGCGTTTCACGGCGTCGGCGAGTAACCGGCCTTCGCCGATGGTCACTGTGAGCGGCTTCTCCAAATAAACGTCGAGCCCCGCTTGCAGCGCGAGAATCGCAGCCAGTGCATGATGATGGTCTGGAGTCGCGATGATGACGGCGTCGAGCTTGTCTTTCGATTTGGCTTGATCAAGAAGCCGTCGATAGTCCTGAAACGTCGCGCACTTCGCGGCGTCGCTCTGACTGAACTGAGCGAGCACGTTTGAGAACTCGCCCTTTGGTTCCATCACGCTCGAAATCCGCAACGCCGCGCAGTCGCAAATCGCACCGACTGTGACAGAAGACGGCAGATTGCCGATTAGGTACTTACCGCGCACTCCAGTCCCGACGACACCGACTCGAATTCGCTCATTGGGTGAGTCCGCCCGGAGCAACCGAGCGTTCAACGACACCGCAGCCGCAGCCTGCAGGAACCCGCGTCGTGTAATCGTCATGACATTCCTTCTTTCGACAGGTTCAGTCTGCTGCCGCAGTCCCTAACCTCAAATCCCTAAGACCTCGCGAGCGTACTTCAGGCTCGCTGCGATGTTCGCGTCTTCGAGTTCGACCTGCTTGTCGAGCGGCAGGCCATCGACTTCCTGAAGAGTCTTTGCCGGATGCTCGCGCACGAAACTCAGTGAGCGGGCGAGGTCGTTGCCAGAGACTTGCGGCATCGTCGCCCAAAACTTGTCTGTGAGGCACGGCACCTTGAGCGGATCGCGAGTGATGAGTTCCAGCATCATCCGAATGTCAGGCTTCGCGCGCTTGAGGATTGCGGCGATACGCGGCAGATCGAAGCTGCCTTGGCCGAGCGGGATGTCGGCCAGCAAGAAGCCGTGCTCGTACTCGCGCAGAGCTTGATCCTTGAAGTGGACCGAAAACGCATACGGAGCCAAAGCCTCGATCGCTCCATACGGATCATCGAGCAGCGCGAAGCTGTTGCCGGTATCAACGGTCGCGCCGATGAACTCGCAACTGAGGTACTTGTAGAGTGCCAGTCGCTCGTCGAGTCGCTGATCTTTGTGGTTCTCGACTGCCAGTCGCACGCGATGCTTCGTGACGATCGGGGCCGCCAGTTCGAGCATCTTTGTGGCGTTCGCTTCGGCCTCTCGAACTTCGGCCAACGACTTGAACTGCTCATAGCGTCGCCCCGGCATGACAACGGTACGAACCGCCTGCACTCCGACTTCTGCTGCGGTGCGAATCTCGGCTTCGAACCGCGCGAGGTCACCTTTGTTCTTCGGCGGATTCACAATGCCGTCGACGCAGAGCTTGTGCTCACCCGCGAAGTCACGCAGGCCCTTCACTCGCGCCCCATCCAACACACCGAGCGACAGCTGCATGCCACCGGCTCCGATACTGTGGCAATGCTTGAGAAACGTGAGTGGCTCGAACAGATCGAACTTCGGATCGCGCTGCTGCAACCACTTGCGACGAATTCCGCAGTCGTAAGCGACGAGTCCCATACTCGATGTTGCGCGACGCTCATCGGCAGCCGATGCGATCGAAGCCATTGAGCCTGTCGTAGCGATCATTGCCGCGAGCGACTCACGCCGCGTTAATAATAGTTCCGTGTTCTGGCGTTCGTTTTTCATGGCATCACCAACAGGCAGTGAAAAAGAAAAGCCCAAGTAAGTCGCCTTGAGATAGTCGCCTTTCGCTCCGCGAAAGGGCATTTTCCAGAGGGGCTTTTGCTCCGCAAAAGCTTCCTTTCGCGGAGCGAAAGGCGACTATCTCAAGACAATTATCAGCCGTCGAATCGTCGATAGATGAATTCCCCCGCATTGAGCTTCGCCTTCTCCGGGTTCTTTCGGATGTAATCTCGCAAGTACTCGTATTGTTCGATGCTGCGTACGAGATGGTCGAACGGCTCTTGCTGCCAGAGTTTGCCTTTCGAGCCAATCAACGGATTGATCCGAAAGGCCGTGTAGTGCAGCCATGAGTCGCATTGATTCTTCAAGCTGGCCTCGCTGCCGAACACCGCCAGCAGGTGAACGTGATTGGGCATGACCACCAAGTCCCCCATTCGATACCGCACGCCGTCGAAGTGCAGCAGCGACTTGCTGACGATCGTCGCCAACTCCGCTCGCCGCAGGATGCAACTTCCGTGACACGTATCGAGGAAGTCTTCTCGGCAACGATTGAACTCGCGCAGGAATTCTCCGCGATCAGACTCGGTCAATTGCGGAAGCAGTTCCCGCCATGCAATGCGGCTGTCATAACCGCGCACTCGGAGCCATTCCTGTTTTTCACGATCCCAGCGTGAGAGCACTTCGCGAGGAATCGAATCCGCCAGCCGAAACGTGATAAAGACGACGGCTCCGGCTTGCGACCAGTGAGGCCGACAATGCTCGTAGATGTGCGTCTCCGCCTTGGGATCGAACAACTCGCCGAGCATTCGTCGGCTCCAGTTTCAGTAGGGTGAAGGTTGTAATTGTTGTTGCAGAAAGTCGCTGATGGATGGTCGCCTTTCGCTCCGCGAAAGGGCTTTTTCGTTGGGGCCTTTGCTCTGCAAAAGCGTCCTTTCGCGGAGCGAAAGGCGACTATCCTCAGCCGACCATCACCATCACGGCGCGACGAGACCAAAGGCGCCATCGCGCAGGCCCTGTGCTCCGCCTTTGATGTCGGCGGGGACGAAGGAATGCACCTCGCTCCAAGATTGGCCGCCGTCGGTGCTGCGCTGAATGTTGAATCTTTGGGCGTGGATGCTGATCAGCGTCCCTTTGTCGCTGGCAATCACTTGGCTTTCAGGAACCGCAGCGGGCAGGTCTCGCCACGATTTGCCGTCGGCGCTGGCTCGGGATTTTTTGCTACAGAGCCAGAATTCGCCGTTCACGACATTCAGCGAGGCTCGCTGCGTGCCGGTGGCGTGCGGGCCATTCCACGTCTCACCGGCATCGGTGCTCGTCCAAGCGTTCGCAGCGGTTGCGTCCGTCATCACGAGTAGCTTTCCGTTGCACTTCAGCGTTCCGCGACCGGTCGACGCGTCGAGTCCCTGCGGTGTGATCCATTTCCAAGACTGGCCTTGATCATCGCTGGCGAAGAGATGGCCGAACTTCGGTCCGGTGTCACCTCGATTGTCGCCGAGCGCGAGGAATCGGCCGCTCGCCTCGCCGCAATACACAGTGCCGATGTGATGCGCGCTCAGCTTGCCGCGCGGGTCGTCCTTGAACTTGCCCCACATGCCGAAGGTGGTGAATGTCTTTCCGAGGTCTGCAGTGGCGCTGAAGGTCATGTAGCCACTGGAGACGAAGACGCCGTTGCCGCCGGTGAGGCTCCACGCACCAGTCATCACGCGCGGGTCGCCTTTGCCGTCTGGCACCTTCGTCGCGCCACTGGTGAGGTGCCGCCAGTTCAAGCCGTCATCGGACGCGAGATAGATCGTCGCCGCGCCCCAGCCGACTGGCACGGCGAAGACACCATTCGTGTAGGCGACTGACTTCGTCGCCCATGGTCCATGATCCGCGCCTGGAGCAGCGAAGAACGCCTGTTTCCACGTCTGTCCGTCGTCCTTCGACACGATTATGCGGGCACCATGTCCCACGACGACGAACGCGCCCACTTTCGGATTCGGCTTGAAGTCGCCGCCGAGCGGAATCGCAGCGCGGAGCTTGGCGTCCTCGGGGGACTCTTCGGCGGCGAAGGTGGCGGATGATGTAATTACAAGAACACAGAGAGCGAGTAAGTAGCGGAGTGACTTCATGAGAATGTGGCTTCAAGGCTTTGGATGAGAATGAAGTTGTGGGACAGCAAGCCGAGATCGTCGCTTTTCGCCGATAGTCGCCTTTCGCTCCGCGAAAGGGTTTTTCAGTTGGGGGTTTTGCTCCGCAAAAACTTCCTTTCGCGGAGCGAAAGGCGACTATCTACGACTATCAGCCTCATGTGAGTTCGATGCCCTTCAACGTCCCCGTCGAGGTGCCGAACGATTTGTCTTCGAAGCCGAGCTGATGCAGCACGCTGACATAAAGATTACTCAGCGGCGCCGAGCCGGGGGCGATCGCCAGATGCTGGCCATGCCGGAAGCGGCCTCCGGCGAGCAGCATGGGAAGGTCTTTGTTGCTGTGGCTGTTGCCGCTGCCGAGGTTCGAGGTGACGACAATCGTCGTGCGGTCCAGAAGCGTCGAATCGCCTTCGCGCGTCTGCTTCAGATTCGTCAGCAGCGTCTTCAGTTCGTCGAAGAAGACGCGTTCGATTCGCTTGAGTTGGGTAATGTTGCCTTCATCCTGACCGTGATGAGAGAGGTTGTGATAGCCAACGTTGACGCCGGGCACGGCAACGGCGTCTTGTCGGAAATAACCAAAAGTGATGACGCGCGTGCTGTCGGTCTTGAAGGCGAGATACGTCACGTCACAGACACCGCGCAGGTTGGTGATGATCTCGTCCGGAGCGAACGGCGCGGGCGGTTGCGAGTCGACCTTGGGCTTCGGCTGATTGATCCATTCCTCGGACTTCACGAGTCGCTTCTCGGTGGCGCGGACAGACTCAAAGTACTCGCCGAGCTTCTCCTGATCGCGTTTGGAGATGCGCGCTTGCAGGTCGCGAGCCTCCTCCAACACGTGGTCGAGGATGCTTTTGCCGCGACCGATCTCGCGCAGCACTTTGGTTTTGTTGGCCGCACCTTCTTCAGCGAAGAGCTTGGCGAAAGCATCAACGACGCTCTTCTCCGCCGGCACCATGCTGCCGCCATCGGTCCAACCAAAGTCGTTGGCACCGGCACTCAGCGCGAGCGAATCAAACCGCGTGTGTTGACCGAGCGAGGCCGCGACATGCTGATCGAGCGAGCGACGGTTTCTCTCGGTGGACGGCACGCCGGTGAAGATACGCGGCTGGGCGGAGTGACCGCCACTCACGCCCAGATGTTCGAGCCCCGAGACGATCGTGAAGCGATCGCGCAGATCTGCCAGCGGAGTCAGATACTCCGACAGTTCGTAGCCAGCTCCCGATTGCTTCGGAACGAACGACTCGCGGTAGATGCCCAGCGGCAAGCAGACCAGTAGCAAGCGACGCGGTTCTTTACCGGCCTCTGCGGCATGAACGATGCCACCGAGCGATTCGAGCCACGGCAGACAGAGAGCGACTCCGGCTCCACGCAGGAAACTGCGACGGGTGGCAAGTGCGGGTTGAGGATTCATGGGTGTGTCCAGTGGTTGGTGTGATAGTCGCCTTTCGCTCCGCGAAAGGAAGCTTTTGCGGAGAAAAAGCCCCAACGGAAAATCCATTCGCGGAGCGAAAGGCGACGATCAGCGAAAGGTGACTATGGATTTTGAAATACAGGACTAGAAACAAGATCGAGCACGAGCGACTTCATGCCGCTCTTCTTCTCACGAATTTGAGTCGCGATCGTATGAAGCGGCTGACGGTCGGAGAATCCGGGCAATCGGCCAAGAGCGAACGTGGCAAGCTGATGCGTCAGGTTCAGCACGACGAGGTCTTCGCGTTTCTTCACCAACTCACGGAACTCTTGAAAGCTGTTGAACTGGCCGACCCCCGCCCATTCATCGGCGGAATCGACGCGCGGGCCGTCGGACAGTTTGGCGCGAGCACCCGGCCGGGGCTCAACGAGTGCTCTGTAATGATTTCGCCATCCACCGATGACGTCGAAGTTTTCCAACGCGAAGCCGAGCGGGTCGATCTTCCGATGACACGAGTTGCAACTGGCGATCGTACGATGCTTCGCGAGCTGCTCTTTGATGGTCGAAGCGCCGCGAATGTCGGGTTCGATTGGCGGCACGTCCGGCGGTGGTGGCGGCGCCGGAGTACCGAGGAATTTTTCTAACACCCATGTGCCGCGAATTACAGGCGACGTCGTGCTGCCGTTCGAAGTGACCGCGTGGATGCTCGCCTGAGTCAGCAGCCCACCGCGCACCGTTTTGGATTTGTCGAGGCTCACGCGGCGGAAGTCCGGCCCGCTCACTCCCTCAATGCCGTAGTGCTTCGCGAGTCGCTCATTGAGCATGGTCCAGTCGGAGTCGATGAGATTCGTGAGCGGCAAGTCGCGCCGAAACATCTCGGAAATGAAATGCTCGGTCTCACCGCGCATCGCGGCTTCGAGTTCGAGGTCGTACTCGGGATAGAGATCGGCATTCGCTTTCATCTCGCCGACCTCGCGGACTCGCAGCCATTGGCCAGTGAAGTCCTTTAGAAAGCGTTCGGCGCGAGGGTCTGCCAGCACGCGTTCGGCTTGAGCACGTCGTTTGGTTGAATCGAGCAGACTGCCATCCGTTGCGGCGCGTAGCAGGTCGTCATCCGGCGTCGATCGCCAAAGGAAATAAGACATCCTCGCAGCAATCGCGTAGGAGTCGGGACCAGTCGGCGGCTCTTCGTGATAGAGAAATCGTGGCGAGACCAACATCGCGGTCAACATGCCGCGTAGCGCTTCATCAGGCGTCATCGTCTGCGTGAACTTCTCGAACAACGCGCGGTACTTCGCGACCGCAACATCATCGCTGTCTTGGATAGTCGCCTTTCGCTCCGCGAAAGGAATTTCTTTCGCGGAGCGAAAGGCGACGATCGGCCTGCGGAAAAGCCGCGGCGCAAGATGCGCGGCGATGGCGGTCGCTTTCTCCGGCGTAGGCCGCGCCACATCGACATCGCCAAACAACGTGCGATGTCCCTTCGGCGGCCAACTATCATAGATCGGCCCTTCGATGCTGAAGGAGCGAATGGCGATGAACGGCCCCGGCTGGTCGATCATCGTCCGGCCCTGCGAATGCGGCGCACCATCCATGATCGTGAACTCAACGCGGTCGCTGGGTTCGAGATAGTAGGTGGCCTCGACCTCGCGCGGCTTGTCGTCGGTGAAGGCGAAGACGCTCTCGACTTTCGGCAGTGTGCCGGGCACGGGCCGTCCGGCACTGAACTTCAGCCGGGCAGGCTTGCCGTTGTTCTTGAGCGCGTACGCCACCGCCTTCACGCGATACCAACCGGGTCGGCTCAGATTGAAGTGCCGATGAGTTTGGGGCTCACCGCTGAAATACCTCTGCAACGTCATGACGGCATCGAGCTCTGGACCGTCGGTAGGTTTGGGCGGACGTAGCTCGCCGTTCTCCAGCACTGGAAAGCGATAGCCGTGAGAATCGGGATCCGCTTTGGCGGCTTCCTCGGTCTTGCGTGTGTTCGCCTTTTCTTGCGGAGTCAGACTGTCGAACTTCGCCAGTCGTGAGGCGAGATTCTGCCGAGCCTGCTCGATCGCTCGGCGATTTTCGTCATGCAGTGTGAAGGTCTTGCTCTTGGTCTCAGGTCGCGAGGCCGGCGCGATAGCGCGAGTAAGAATGAAATCAGCGGCCTTCATGTATTCCTGCATCTGAGCCGACGAGAGCATCAACGCGCCGCCGTTGTTGTCAAAGCCGTGCTCGCGTAGGTCCTCAGGAAATCCCGCCGCGAAATCACCATGCACGTCGAAAAGGTCCGCGATGGTGTTTTGATATTCGAAGCGATTCAGCCGCCGCAGCACGACCTCGCCGCCAGTCCCCTTGAGTTCCACCGCCGCCCGCGCCAGCTCGTTCTGAATCCAATTTGTGACTCGCTCGACCTCAGCAGGCTTCGGTTGCTTGGCGTCTTTCGGCGGCATCTCACCGAGTTGCAGATTGCCGAGTACGAGCTGCCAATTCTCAGCATCCGCAGCATTCGTCGAGACCTTCAACAGCCCGACTTGAAAGTCCCCCTTCGGCTTCGTCGAGCCATGACACTCGGCACAGTACTGCTTGAGAAAAGCGGTGACGTGCGGAGCCACTACGGCGTCCGCAGCCACCACGCGTGATGCACTCAACACGAAGGGCACGAGCAGGAGAAGGACGGCAAGAAGTCTCATGATGTTGGCTCTCAATTTCGGACGTCGGTAGTCGCCTTCAGATAGTCGCCTTTCGCTCCGAGAAAGGAAACGAGTGCGGAGAGTCTGTGATGTTTTTCTGGGATAGATATTCTGCCTGTCATACTTATTCCATTTCGAACAAGAAACGACTGGCTGGAAGCCTATCCCACTGAATTCATCACAGCCTGGGAGCAAGAGCCAAAATGAAGAATCCGTTTCGCGGAGTGAAAGGCGACTATCCACCGACAAACTTGCCATTCAAACCTACCGATGCAGTGGTAGCCAAGCTACTGCATCAAGCCTTTGGAGAAACGTGGCTGACTGGAATACTTCACACACAAAGGCGTTCACTGAATTGGTGCAGGTAAATTGTGGACGTCGTCACGCCTTAGAATGGCTCTGTTCGAACCTGGCGAAGTCAGAGCCGATGACTCGCTATGTCACCGGTCATAGAAGGGGCCTCGATCTTCGAGTGACAGAATGCAATGAAGCATCGAATTAGAAGACTTCAGGAGCTGTCGGAGCGACTCGCTGACAAGCAAGCGAGGGTGTCAGTCATGATCGAATGGCGTGCTGCAAGCCATTACTAAATGGCATCCAAAATCCACTCTACGACAGCAGCTTGAGTCGAATTAATTCAACAGCTTTAGCGACCAATTTCGCAGTGGATGAATCTCGAAAGAGTGCCTGTAACGCATGCGACATAAGTGCCGACTCAGATCATTCATGCAACCGTTTGCATCGATTGCGACTGCCCTTGTTTGACGATAGAAGCCTCGACCCTCGGACGATTTGACTGCGAACCGAGCACACAGACTTTGTCGCTGCAAACAGCGGAGCCGAAGGCCAATCGCAACTCCGGCAGCACACTTCAAAGTCTTGGCTCTGGAGTAAGCAGCGTGATCAGAGCTGCAAACCCACTCGGCTAAGAGAATGACAACGGCACTGTCGACTTCACTTAACCTCATTCAGCGAGCTTCGCGCCGCGACCAGTCTGCCTGGGTGCAGATGACGCAGCTGTATGGTCCGTTAGTCTACAGTTGGGGGCGGCAGCACGGCTTGCAGCAGACCGACGCGGCGGACCTGGTGCAGGATGTCTTCCGCTGTCTCTATCAATCTATCGACCGCTTCGATGCTGGGCGTCCTGGCGTTTCATTTCGAAGCTGGCTTATCGGGATCGCTCACAACCGACTGCGTGATTTCTTTCGGCAGAGACAGCAGCAACTGGTCGGCCAAGGCGGCTCTACAGCGAATGCTCAGATGCAAGAAGTCTGCGATCCGCTGGTGGATGCGGACTCGGTTTCGACGACACGCGGCTTGGCTCTGCGAGCGTTGGCGCTGATCGAAACCGAATTTGAAGAATCGACGTGGCGTGCCTTTTATCGAACGGCGGTCGAAGGCATCTCTCCTAAAGCTGTCTCCGAGGAACTCGGGATCAGCGTCGCGGCGGTCTACAAAGCCAAGTCGCGAGTCTTACAACGACTTCGAGCGGAGTTAGGAACTCCGTGAAGAAGCAATACGCGGCACAGGGAGTCGTCGTACAAGCTCGGTCAGGCAAAGCACGGATCCATTCCATCCGTCGCGATGCACCATGAGTTCACTCAGTTGGATCGCCGCGCGTTCGACAAAGACGCATTTCTGGCATCTGTCAGAAGTTTGCGAATCTAAAGATGAGGCCATTGGTGACGGCATCAGATTTTTGCGCGCTGTCTGTTGTGTGTCGATTCATCGACGCGATGCTCGCCGCAGTTGTCGAGTTAAGATGATGCGAACGACGCGGCTTAGTGGGTCGGGCCGCGACGAGAGTTCTAAATTTCGAAATCAAACCAACAACGCGCGTTCTGTAAGTGTCGAAGGCGACTCATGAGTTCCAATTGTCCTTCTTCCGATGATCTGCAGGCATTCCTAACGGGACGCCTTTCGATCGAAGAGATCGAATCGATTGGAGCGCATCTTGAGGTCTGCGAGACCTGCGAGCTGTCGTTGAGCACGTTGTCGGCCACGGATCATCTTTCGGAAGCCTTGGTGGCCCAGGGCGTCTTGGATCAATTCGCCAACGAACCTGAGTGCCCGCAGGTGATCTCTCGCTTGGCCAACGAGTCGTTCTCCGATGCGACCGTTCTCTTTGTGCGTCCGCCGTCTGATTCCGACTGGCAGCCTAGGAGCCTGTCCGAGAATTCTGCCGGAGATTGGCGAAGTGGGCTTGGCAGCGGGGGTAAGATTTCCTCCAATCATTCGCCCGTGAGGGACGTGAGTCTTCGAGGATGTCGCCGCAGC
>OMIV01000121.1 GCA_900299185.1 Planctomycetaceae bacterium | reverse complement strand
GGCGCGGCTGCTCCAGCCGCTGCCAAACCAAAATCCGAAGCGTGAGTGCTTTGGCGATATGTCGCGCTCATCACCATCTGCTTTTGAATGGCTTTCATGTTCCAGCCGGATTGCATGAATTCGGTCGCGAGCCAATCGAGTAACTCGGGATGCGATGGCCATTCGGACTGAGAACCAAAGTTCTCGGTCGTCTTCACGATGCCGACTCCGAAGAAGCGTTCCCAGGCGCGATTGACCCACACTCGAGCCGTTAGTGGGTTGCTGGGGTCGACCATCCATTTGGCTAGGCCCACGCGATTCATGGGCTGACCGGCGGGCATGGGCGGGAAGACGGCAGGCAGTCCCGCGGCCACTTTGTCGCCGCGTCGGTCGTATTCGCCTCGAATCAGAAAGAACGCATCGCGCGGCTTATCCATTTCGCGCATCACCATCACCGTCGGCGTGTTCTTCAACGCGTTGTCGCGCTGAGTCTTCATAGCGGCGACCGCTGCTTCGGCTTGGCGAATGGGACTGTCGACGTTGGATCGGAAGAAGGTTTCGATCTCGGTCTTTTGTTGAGCAGTGCGTTGAGCCAACTCGGTTTCGAGCGCGGCCTTCAACGACTCCGGCAACTTCGCGCCGTCGATCTTCACCGTGCTGGGAGGCAGCTTGGTTGTGGAGATTCGGAAGCGACCGATGTTGTGCTGACTGAGCGCTTCGTGATGCAGCTTCACCGTCAGCGTGGCTTGCTCGGGAACGCTCAGCAGCGCATCGACGATGAACATCGCCGTGGTGGGATCTCGGCGAGTCGGACCATCCACAGCCCAACCATTGGCGTTGTTGCCATCGAGAGTTAGTCCGATCTCCCAACCCTTCTGCGAGTACGTGGCTTCCGCGCGTTTGAAGGTGGCCTTGATGGGCTCTTTGAGAGTGGGAGCAGTGATCTCGGCTTCAATGCGCGAAAGCACGAAGTTGCCATTCGAGAACCGACCGAGCGATTGATTCGGCAGGCTCGCATCGGGCAGGCATTCCAGCAGCACGCCCGAGAATCCTCCGGCTGCGAGCGGCCCTGTGATGGTGTAGACGTCATGTGCCGGGTTCGCGCCGCTGGCGAGATACGAAGTGTCGGCTTGCTTCGTCAGCTTTGCACCGCCAGCAGACTTCACTTCAGTCGCGGGGAAAGGTTGCCAGACGGTGCCACCGTCTGAATTGAGCTTGGCTTTGAAGTCTGGTTCCCAAGCCGCGATCAGATCAGGCAGCTTCTTCAGTTCGTCGGCGACTCGTGCTTCAGCGGCTTTGATGTCGGTCTCGATGCGAGCCAACAACTCGTCTTGTTCGGCAGTGGAAACTTGAAGGGTCGGCTCGGTGTTCTTGGACTCGCCCTGCAACGTGCCGCTCTCGGTCACGTTATTGAAGAACGCAAACAGACCGTAGAAGTCCTTCTGCGAGATCGGGTCGTACTTGTGGTCATGGCAGCGACAGCAATTGAGCGTCAGCGCGAGCCACGTCATGCCGGTGGTTTCCACACGATCAATTACGGTCTCGACGCGCCACTCTTCCGCGATGATGCCGCCTTCTCCATTGAGGCGATGGTTGCGATTGAACCCTGTCGCGACGATCTGCGAACGCGTGGCGTTGGGCAGCATGTCACCGGCCAGTTGCTCGATCGTGAATTGATCGAACGGCATGTTGTCGTTGAACGACTTGATGACCCAATCTCGCCACGGCCAATTGAAGCGGCTGCTGTCGACCTGAAAGCCATTGCTGTCGGCATACCGAGCGAAGTCGAGCCACTGCATTGCCATTCGCTCGCCATAGTGCGGCGATTGCAACAGTCGATCAACGACCTTCTCGTAGGCTTGCGGCGACTTATCGTTGAGGAAGTCATCGATCTCTTTGAGCGTCGGCGGCAGGCCCGTTAGGTCGAGCGACACTCGGCGAATGAGCGTTTCCTTCGAGGCTTCTCGGGCAGGAGTAAGTCCCGCCGCGTGCATCTTGGCGAGCACAAACTTATCGATGGGATTCTTGACCCAGCCGCGCAAGGACTCGGGAACGTTGGGCTCTTCGGGACGAGTCGGCGTGATGAAAGCCCAATGGCCCTGATACTCCGCGCCCTCAGCAATCCACTGCTTGAGTAACTCGATCTCGCGCGGCTTGAGCTGCTTGCCACTCGAAGCTGGCGGCATGAGTTCGTCTCTGTTGGTCGAGATGATGCGCTTCACCAACTCGCTGGCGTCGATCTTGCCCGCGACGATGGCGGCCTTCCCTGACTCGGCAGACGCAAAGGCTTGGTCCTTCAAGTCCAACCGCAGCTTGCCTTGCCGTCGCTTCTCGTCCGGGCCGTGACATTGAAAGCAGTTGTCCGACAGGATCGGTCGAATGTCGCGATTGAAGCTGACCTTGGGAGCAGCGGCGGTCACCACGTTGGAAGGATTCAGCGCGGCGAGCGTGAATAGGACTCCAGCCAACCAAACTCGAAGAGGATTGAGCACAGCAGGTTCTCCACAAGGAAGCTGGGGCGAGACGATGTGAGGCAGGTAAGCAGGCAGGCATTGAATGCGGTTGAGGACATTGTTGGCAACAGAGCTCGCGGCCGCGTCGTGAGGATAATTGAGCGGACGGCGATCGTCGTTCGAACGTCCCCATCTTCACGGTTCAAACCCAAACGGGCTCAAGGGGAATTCGCGATCTCAACGTCGGATGTTTCAGCGTCGAAATGTCGTAACGGCTCTGTGAACATGTTGTGAAACGTTAAATGTGTTGTCGTACAACGAGTGTGATTACCGACAATGCAGTTCTGTTTTGCCTTCCTAGCAGTGGCGGCGATTCGTGATTGATTCCGTAGCCTACTTCTACCTCATTATGTGAAAGAGTTCTTGATGACGCTCGATGAAGTGATGCAAACGCTGGAGACAAAAGGCACCGAGTCCACCAAGCGGACACACTTGAGGCATGGGGCGGTTGAGCCGTTATTCGGCGTGAAGATTGGCGATCTGAAGCCGTTGCAGAAGCAGCTTAAAGGTCAGCAAGCACTCGCGCTGGAGCTGTATGCGACGAAGAACTCTGACGCGATGTACTTGGCGGGGCTTGTTGCAGACGGGGCTCAGATGACTCGAAAGCAGCTTGATCAATGGGCCTCATCGGCGACCTGGCACATGATCGCTGGCTGCACGGTGCCGTGGGTGACTGCGGACCATCCTCAAGCGTTTGAGATCGGCTTGAAGTGGATCGACTCGAAGAAGGATCTTGTGGCGATCGCAGGTTGGGCGACGTTGGCGGCCGTGGTCTCGAAGCAACCCGATGACGAGTTGCCCTTAGACGAAGTTCGTCAGTTACTCGATCGCTGTGCGAGCAAGTTGCATCAAGCTGCGAATCGAGTCCGCTATGTCATGAATAGCTTTGTGATTTGCGTGGGCACTTATGTGGAACCCTTGGGCAAGCAGGCCATCGAGGTGGCTCGCGCGTTGGGTAAGGTCGATGTCGATATGGGCGACACTGCCTGCCAAATCCCGGATGCCGAGAGCTACATCATCAAGTGTCGTCGAGGCGCGAAGGTCGCCCCTAAGCGGAAGTCAGTGCGGTGTTAGAGGTCTGCGCGTCGCATCAGGCGGTACGTTTCATCGATGCGATCCCACTCGTTCCCAGGCTCTGCCTGAGAAATCAAGTTCGAAAGGTTCTGGCTCGTCTCTACTTAGTTCTCGCGTCACAGTTTCATGACAGCAAGAAGTCGAAATACGCGGCAGAGCTAGGGAACGAGATCGAGATTCGAAGTTCGCCTTGATCCGTTCGATGATGTTGCCGTTCAAGCCGCCCGCTTTGATGGCTTGTTGACTCGAAGTCTTGTGACCTGCTTAGCTGCGGCCGACGTGTTTGCTCTGTTTTGGTTTCTTAACGAGGAAGTCTCAGCATGAATTGGGAAATGCTTTGGGTTGATGTGGGGCGATCAATGGTCTTTGGCGTCATTGGCATTGTGCTACTGATGCTGGGCTTTCTGACCTTTGAATTGATTACCCGACGGCTGGATGTTCAAGACCAGTTGAACAAGGGCAACATCGCAGTCGGCATCGTGACCGGAGCTTTGTTGCTGAGCATCGCTTACATCGCCGGTCTGGTGGTGCATTAAGCGATCGTGAGTGGGTGAGTTATCGCTGGGTTGAGTTCTCCGCCGATGTTGCGAAGGAATCTTGGTATGTCCGCGCCTGAACCGGATCGTCGTCGCCGAGCCAGTCGTTCGATCGCGCTGGTCTTCATTACCTCTATCGCTGCTCCAGGATGCTTTCGAGGAGACGCTCCGCAATCGGCGACGTCAGGAACATACACGCCACCTCCGGCAGCCGGCGGGCAGCAAGTCGCGCAGAATGCTGTCATCGAAATTCCAGCCGTTGGTCCCGATGGTCAGCCTTTGCCGCCCGAAGAGCAGCCGCCATTCATGGAAGGTCAGCCGGTCGTGCCGTCAGGTGTCGCCGCGACTACACACGGGACGACCTCCACAACGACGCACACGACAGGCTCGCATGTTGTGCATCACCATCACTACGGCTCGCACAGTGGTGGCGGCTTCATGTTTCCGTACTTACTGGGCCGGATGAGTGGATCGTCTTACGGGTCCGGTCCGATGGGAGGCGGGATGTTTCCGCCAAGCCATACATCGGGTTTCAGCAATGGTTCGCGGCCGTATTCGACCACATCGAATTCAACGTATGCCGGTGGGCGATCGGCACCGTCGCCTGTGACGCCTCACACGTCCTCGGGGTTCTCGTCGCCGAGTCGGACATCAACGCCATCGCAAACGACATCGAGTCCGTCGACTCATACCAGCACCTCGTCACGTGGCGGCTTCGGAAGCAGCAGTTCGTCGCACTCGTCGATCGGCTCGTAGTTGCAGGGGTATTTCCGAGTCGCCGTAGCATGGGCTTCCAGCCCGTGGGTTTGAGCTTCGTTCAAGCGCACTTGATCGACCTCAAACCGGCTCGATGCGGGTGGGTTAATCGACGACAAGTCCCAACAGATATGGCGGAGAGCACGAATCCGCAGCGAGCGCCTCGCGTCTGGTCATTGAAGCTGCAGACCTATTGGCTGGGCCAATTCGCACGTTGACGGAATTTGACGGCTTCTGGTAATCCTCCCGCCCTTCGCTTCGATGAAGCGCGGTTCCGCGCCCATCAACTATCCCCTCGATCGTTACTGCCAACGGATCGCAGGTTGCGTTGAGTTCGACTTCGCATCGCCCTCACCACGACCGAGCGTCCCCGTCTTCTCGCAATTCCACGTCCAAGTCCCACGCAGCAAGAACTCCAAGGAAGGAGTGCGTTCATGGCCGGCCATGAATCCGCCGACAACTCGCGTTCCGATAGCGAACGAGGCGTCGATGCGCTCGCCGATATGCTCTACACGCGCAGCGGCCATCACATGAAGAGCCCCGCTCAGGCCGCCGTGCCCCCGAAGTCAACGCTCGCGCCCGGTCTCTCGCAATTGGCATCGTCGGTGAAGCAAGCGTGGCATGACGATAAGCCTGCCGAAGGCGCGGCGAACCGCGAACCCGTGCCTGCTTATCGACCTGCACCTCGACCTGCAGCTCCGAGTGAGACGTCGCGCACCGCGTTCTCGGGCGAGCTGGATCTCGATCAATTGTTGGGAAGTTTGAGTCGCGACACAGACGATCGACCGATTCGCAACGAGGCTCCTCGACCGGCCCCAAGTCCGTTCGATCGGACTCCGCCATCATCGAATGGCACGTTCGATTTGAAGTCATTTCAGCAACGCAACAACGTCGCCACACCAAAGCCTGAGCCATCGTTTGCGAAGGTGTTGAAGTCCGAAATGGCGCCTGCGCCAGCTCCAATGTTGGCCGAAGATGGCAAGCTGCTCGCGAAGGCCAGCGAGCTCGCCGACAACCTGCAGGGACGCTTTCAAGAATTGGAATGGCGCGAGCAAAAGTTGTCCGAGTTGATGTCGAGCTTTGAGCAAGAGCAACGCCGCTTCCGCATCACTCAGCAGCAACTTCAAGACGAGTCGATTGGTCGCGAGCATCAGTTGGAGGAGCGCGAGAGCGAACTTGCTCATCGCTTAGAGCAGGGGCAACGTTTGCTGGGCGAACTCCAGCGCCGCGAACAACACCTGGAAGCGATCAAGCAAGAACTGGATGCCGAACGAGCCAGACTCAAACAGCAGGCCGATCAAGACCTGGAAGTCGAACGCAGCTCGATCAAGCACTCGAAGACGCTGGTGGAAGCCGAGCGACAAGACCTCAACGCGCGGATGGATAGGCTGCGCGAAGAACATCAAGAAGCGCTGCGGCAGGTGCGTCGCGAACTGGAAGTTGAGCGACGCCGCTTGCGGACTCAGCTCGGTGCCGACATCGATACAGAGCGTGAAGCCTTTAAGAAGGAACGCGACGACTGGCAACGGACGAAGGCCGATCAAGAAGCGATCTTGAAGCGCGAACGAGACGCTCAAACGCTCGCGCTGCAACGCGCCGAACGACAACTGGCCGACGACCAAAAGAAGCAAAACGAGATCTTCGAAACCCGACGTCGTGAACTCGAACAGCAGTTCGCCGAGCAGCGAGCGCAGGTCGATCAAGAGCGACGTCAGTGGGACTCGCAACGAGTAACCACAGAGGAAGAGATCGCGCGGCAGCGGTTCCTCAATGTGGAAACGTTGCGCAAGATCGAAGACGAGAAATCCAGTCGCGAGCAGCAGTTGGCCGCTTCGTTGATGCGGCTGAAGGAAGATCACAATCGCGGTCTGCAGGGTGAGCGCACGGCGTTTGATCTCGAACTTCAGAAGCGTCGCGAGCAATTCACCAGCGAACTCGAACGGCATCGTCAGAAGTTCCAGGACGAGGCTGCGCAACATCGCGATCGATTGGCTGAAGAGCGTCGCAAGTTCGACGAAGGCTTGCGTGTCGAGCAAGAACGAGTCGCTGCCGAACGACGCCGTTTGCAGGAAGAGTTCGAACAACGGAATGCCGAATGGACGAAGCGCCGCGACCAAGAGACCGAAGGACTCGCGCGGGAACGTCAAGACTTCGAACGAGCTGCGATTGCTTCGGAAGCAGAGCTGGCTCAACGACGGGCTCAGTTGGAAACGGAAGCCCGCACTTCGCGCGATGCCATGATGGTCGAGCTGCGTGCAAACTGGGACACCGAACGACAAGAACTGCGTCGACAGTTAGCCGCTGACATCGAAGCCGAACGCAAGAAGCTGGCCGACGAGCAGCAAGAGTTCGAAGTACGCACACAGCGCGAACAAGAAGCTTTGACGCGAACTAAGGACGCTCAAGAGTCCGCGATTAAGCAGGCGCGGTCCGAGTTGATTCGAGACAAGCAAGCTCTGCAAGAAGAGCTGCGTTTGGATCGCGCTCGGCATGATGAGCAACTCGTCGCATTGCGAGGTCAATTTGAACTTGGCATGCAGCAGCAGTTCTCAGCGACGGAAGAACGCTTGGTTCAGGAGCAAGAAGCTCTTCAGAAGCAGCGCGAAAGTCATCAGCAGCTCGTGTCGGAAGCAGCAGCTCGCTTGGCCGAAGATCGCAAGCAGTTGGATGGTGCGCGCCAAGCCTTGGTCGAAGCTCACAAGCAAAACGTTGAAGAACTGGCAGAGTGGCAGCGCAAGCTCGAATCCGAAGCTCATCAACAAACGGTGCTCGCGCAGCAATGGCGGCATCAGGTCGCGCAGACTCAAGAGCAACTGCGTCGTCGGCACGTGCAGCTAGATCGTTATCGCCAACTGTTGGCCGAGCGTGAGAGTTCGCTGTCTCGTGAAGAGCAACTCGTGGCGCGGTGGCAGCAAGAGTTCGATGTCGAACAGCAGAACGACCGCGAGCGGATGAGTGCTCAACGACAGATGCTCGATAAGCAGCATCAAGAACTCTTACAGGAAGAGCAGCAGGCCGAGGCCCGGCAGGCTCGCGAAATGGAGAAGCTGCAAGAACGTGGAACTCGACTGGAAGCGATGAGGAAGGAGCTCGAACAAACGAGCCTCCGCAACCTTGAAGACCGACTGGCGGCTGAAGAAGCGTTGGCCGAGCTGAAGTCGCTGACGGGCGAGGTCGAGGCACGGCAGCGCGTGCAGGAAGTTCGCGTCGTTATCGCTGGCCAAATTCGTGAGATGCAGGATGCCGCGCATCACTCAGAGGCCGACGCAACCGCGCGGATGGTGGCACTGACTCAACAACAACTGGAGGACGAGACCGCGCGACTCAAGCGCGATCGCGAGACCTTCATCCGTCGTATGAGTGACCGCGAGCACGAACTGCACGAGCAAGAGTCGCAGCTCGAAGCGAAGCATCGCGAGTGGCAGCAACGCGAATCGCAGTGGAGGCAGACTCGCGACTCGTGGCTCAAAGACCGGCTCAATGCCGAGCAAATCATTCGCAGCTTGCTGGATGAACTCTCAGGGCAAGTGGCTTAGGTCGCGACGGCGTCCCAGGATCTTTTTCGCGCTGGGCTGCGCATGATCTGCAACGTCGGACAAGCTCTGATTGCAATTGCCCCTCACCCCTAGCCCCTCTCCTCAAACGGGCGAGGGGAATCGAATTCGTACCTTCAAATGGTGCGGCGCGAGATGGTCTTCGTGAGATTGGCAGGGAGCCTCCCAATCAGCGATCGGCATCACCTGACAAGCCCGCTGAAGTGGTGTGATCGTTGAGGCTGCACCGCCGCTGCATGAGCGGTGCAATCGGAATGCGTCAGCGCGTGTGCGCTCCAGGACTGTCACATCAGCCCGAGGTGTTGCCTTAAAGGCACATCAATTCTGCCTGTTCGACGTCAGTCATTCACCCGGTTGCCTGCAAACCGTGGGCTATGTTTGGCCTGACTCACGCTGCGCTCGTGGCACTCATAGCTGGCATACCAGCCAGCTCGCCGCTGCGGACCAACGACCGATTTCGCTGAGCGACAGTCGCCTGCTCTCACTCACCCCAGAGGACTTAATTCATGCCCCGTATTCATCCGACGGCACTCGTTGAAGATCGCGTCTTGATTGGTGAAGGGACTTCAGTTTGGGACAGCGTCCATATTCGGCATGACTCGGAGCTGGGCGAGCAATGCATCGTCGGTGAGAAAAGTTACATCGCTTACGGCGTCAAGATTGGGCATCGCGTGAAGATCAATGCGATGGTCTACATCTGCAATGCCGTGACGATCGAAGACGGAGTGATGATCTCTGCCGGAACGATCTTCACCAACGATCGCTTTCCTCGTGCGACGACTCCGGACCTTAAGCAACTGCGTTCGTCCGATCCTGATGAGCACACGCTGCCAACTCTGGTGCGCGAAGGCGCCACCATTGGAGCGGGTTGCACGATCGGCAATGACCTTGTGATTGGTCGTTGGGCGATGGTGGGCATGGGCTCGATCGTGACCAAGTCGGTGCCCGACTTTCATCTGGTGTTGGGTTCGCCGGCACGCTCCATCGGAGCGGTCTGCCGCTGCGGCCAACTGATGGTGAAGTTCCCGAAGGAAGGGCCGATCAACTTCAAGCATCTGGACTGCCCGACATGCGGGCTCGAATACGAAATCACCAATGGCGAAGTGATCGAACTCACGCCGCCGGAAGACGTGCCAGGCACTCTGGAGACCGTCTTGTTGGCGTAGCTCGTCGACGCATTCGCTCGGCAATCGACAGCGTACGACGGACTTGCAGTCCGTCGTTCCAAACAGCGCGACGGACTGCAAGTCCGTCATACGAATGACGCGGCGCGATGCAGTTCCAAATGAAGAATCTCTTGTCACTCAACGGGCACTGTTCATGAAATATGGCATCATCGGCGGCGGCATTCTGGGCATGACGCTGGCACATCGACTCGCTCAAGCAGGCGAGCAAGTCACGTTGATCGAAGCGGCCTCGCAGTTAGGCGGCTTGGCTGATGCGTGGCAGCTCGGCGATGTCACTTGGGACCGCCACTATCACGTCACGTTGCTCAGCGACATGCATTGGCGCGGCGTTCTCAAAGAGCTGGGCCTCGATCAAGACATGAATTGGGTCGAGACCAAGACCGGCTTCTACACCGACGGCAAGCTGTACTCGATGTCGAACAACTTCGAGTTCCTCAAGTTTCCGCCACTGGGACTGATCGACAAGTTCCGACTGGGCGGCACGATCTTCTATGCGTCAAAAGTCAAAGACTGGAAAGCACTCGAAGGCATTCCGGTGGCCGATTGGCTGCGGCAACTTTCGGGACCACGCACCTTCGAAAAGATTTGGCTGCCGTTGCTGCGAGCCAAGCTTGGCGAGAACTACACCAAGACCTCGGCTTCCTTCATTTGAGCCACGATCGCGCGGATGTATGCCGCTCGTCGCACGGGCTTGAAGAAAGAGATGTTCGGCTACGTGCGCGGCGGCTATGCCCGCATCCTCGAACGCTTCACCGAACAATTGATGGCCGAAGGCGTTGATGTCCGCACCAACCAGGCCACTCGCCAAGTTTGGAATCTGCCGTCGGGTCGAGTCGTCGTTGATTTGGCCAACGCTGCCAATGAGGAGTTCGATCGAGTCATCCTGACCACGCCGTCGCCAGTGGTTTACAAGCTGTGTCCTTGACTGAGTCCTGAAGAGCATCAGCGGCACAACAACCTGCAATACCAAGGCATCGTGTGTGCGTCGGTGTTGCTGAAGCAGCCGTTGGCCAAGTTCTATGTCACAAATATTACAGACTCGTGGGTGCCGTTCACGGCCGTGATCGAGATGAGCACGCTCGTTGATAAGAACGAGTTTGGCGGTCGCAGTTTGGTTTACTTGCCGAAGTATGTGGCTCCTGACGATCCGCTCTTTGAAGAGTCGGATGAGTCCATCCAAGCTCGCTTCATCGCGGCGCTCGAAAAGATGTATCCGCACTTCACTCGCGACGATGTGGTCGACTTCAAGATCTCGCGAGTGCGCCACGTCGTGTCCCTGACGACGCTGCATTACTCGGACAACTTGCCGCCCGTTCGCACTTCGATCCCGAATGTGTGGGCGATTAACTCGGCTCAAATCAGCAACGGCACGCTGAACGTCAACGAGACCGTGAAGCTGGCCGAAGACTGGTCGCGCGACTTACTGAGCAGTCAGCCCAAGCATGAACCAAGAAACGCGATCATGAAGCGCAACGCGGTTCCCAAACCAGAAGCGGTCCTGGGATAGCACCGCGTTCGGCAGCGCGGAGTTCGCGTGAAGCAAGGCAACTAAGGCACTCAAGCACCTCTCACCCACACTCACCACTATGAAACCACTCGCGAGTCTCTCACTCGATCTCGACAACAAATGGTCCTACATGAAGACGCATGGGGACAAAGGTTGGGAGTCTTTTCCGACTTATCTCGATGTTGTCGTGCCGCGGTTCTTGAAGTTCTTTGAGGAACGCGACACCAAGATCACAGTCTTCATCGTTGGTCAGGATGCAGCGCTCGAGAAGAACTACGACGCGCTGGCTTCGATCTCTGATGCAGGTCATGAAGTCGGCAATCACTCGTTCCATCACGAGCCGTGGTTGCAACTCTACTCGATCGAGCAGATCGACGAAGAACTCGCGCGGACTGAAGAGCATCTCGAACGAGTCACCGGCCAATGCCCGGTCGGGTTTCGCGGGCCTGGCTTCAGTCTCTCGCCGGATGTGCTGCGAGTGCTGTCGCGACGCGGCTACCAATACGACTGTTCGACGTTCCCGACATTCTTGGGACCGTTGGCTCGGCTCTATTACTTCATGACCGCGAAGTTGGACGAGCAGCAGAAGAACGAACGCAAGAAACTCTTCGGGACAATCAGTGAAGGCTTCCGTCCGCTGCGGCCGTATTTGTGGAGCGTGTCGGATCAGGCCGTGAATCGCATTCCGTCGCCGCCGCCGCGAGGCGCGACGACGTTGCTGGAGATTCCGGTTACCACCATGCCGCTCTTCAAAGTGCCGATTCATGTCAGTTACTTGCTGTACCTCGACCAATTCTCGCGAGCACTGGCGATGACCTATTGGCACATGGCTTTGACGATGTGCCGATTGAACGGAGTCGCTCCGTCACTGCTGCTGCATCCGTTGGACTTCATGGGGTGCGACGACGATTCCGATCTCTCGTTCTTCCCCGCAATGCGAGTTCCTCATCAGCGCAAGGTCGACCTGGTCGCGTAGGTGATCGACTCGATGGCGAAGCACTATCGACTGGTCCCGATGCGCGAGCACGCTGCCGATGCGGCTCGTCAATTGGGATGTCACCAACCTGAAGCGGCGACCGTGTAAGAACAGTTGCAGACTCGCTCGCGAATCGATTTCGGAACGAGCGATTGAGTTAAAGGGACCAGCCCGAGAACACATCATGTCGACACACGCCATCACTCCTGCTGCCCATGCCACGATCGGGTACGCGCTCGCGAAGAGCCTGCGGCCTCATCAGTGGATCAAGAACACGCTCGTGTGTGGCGGTCTGATCTTTTCACGTTCGCTGTTTCACTTGCCGTCTATTCTGCTGACCTTGCAAGCGTTCTTGTTGTTCTGCTTCGCGGCCAGCTCCGTTTATCTCCTCAACGATCTCAATGATCTGGAAGAAGATCGGCGACATCCGAAGAAGAAGCTCAGGCCGTTGGCCGCAGGGCTGATCAGTCCGACGTTGGTCGCTGCGACGATGTGCTTGTTGGCGGTTGGAAGTGTCGTTGGCTCGTTCGTGATCAACGTCCCGTTCGGCTGCTTGGTGTTGTTCTACTTGGCGATGAATGTGGGGTATTCGCTCAAGCTCAAGCATGTGGCGATCCTCGATGTGATGATCATCGCGATTGGCTTTGTGCTGCGAGCTGTCGCTGGTGCAGTGGCCATTCGAGTTGAGCCGTCGCCGTGGTTGTTCCTCTGTACGTTGACGCTGGCGTTGCTGGTGGGCTTCGGCAAACGGCGTAACGAACTGACTGTTCTCAAGGATGAAGCTGCGTCGCATCGAGTTTGTCTCGAAGGATATTCGACGCACTTCCTCGATCTGATGATGACGATCTCGGCAGGCGCGGCGGTGGTGACTTACGCGCTCTACACGATGGCGGATCAAACGGCTCAGAGGTTTGGTTCGCACGCTCTGGTACTGACGACGCCTTTCGTCATCTATGGCATCTTCCGATACCTCTACTTGATCCACATGAAGTTCGAAGGTGGAGATCCTTCGAAGCTGTTCGTGACTGACAAGCCCACGCTCATCAATGGGTTCTTGTGGCTGACGTCGTGTGCATTTTGCGTCTATGGACCGAGGCAATGGATGCCGTGGTAAGAGCCTGTTGAAAGACACATGGAGCACGATTTGATCGTGCTCGTCACACGGAGAGTTCGGGCACGTTGGAAACGTCCCTCACGAAGTACGCCGAGCGATTCTTCAATCGAGAGTTCTATGACAACTACTGTCGCCGATAGCGTTCAAACCGCAGTGGCTTGCCCCGCTTGCGATCGCACTGCGCCGACTCGAAAGCTCTTTCAGAAGTCCGACATCTGGATCGAAGAGTGCGCTGCATGCCAACGTCGGTTCGCTCACCCATCAGACGCTCTGCAGCATGTCGCTGAGGTTTACGGCGACGACTACTTTCACGGCGGCGGCGCGGGTTATTCGAACTACCTCAGTGAGTCCCGCCTGCTTGAAGCTCATGGCCGACGCTACGGCAAGTTGTTGAAACGCTTCTCATCGCCGGGGCGACTGTTGGATGTTGGCGCCGCAGCAGGCTTCATCTTGAAAGGCTTGCGTGCCGAAGGTTGGGACGGTGTCGGTGTTGAACCCAATGCGGCGATGGCTCGACATGCGCGCGAGCAATTGGGGATCAAGGTCACTGCTGCGCCGTTCGAGCAGTTTGAGTCTGCCGAGCCCTTTGACGTGATCAGCGTCATTCAAGTCATGGCTCATTTCATTGAGCCGCGCGTGGCGGTCGAGCACTTGTTTGATCTGCTCAAGCCTGGCGGCATCGTCGTGGTTGAAACCTGGAATGTGCGCAGTTGGTCGGCGCGGATGTTCGGCGCTGGCTGGCATGAATACAGCCCGCCGAGCGTGTTGCAGTGGTGGTCTCCGCAAACTCTTGGAGAGCTGTTCTCGAAGTGCGGTTTTGCAGAAGTCGCCACCGGTCGGCCTCAAAAATGGATTGAGATGGGACACGCCAAATCGTTGATCCGGCACAAAGCCGCTGAAGGTTCGTGGGTGGCGAAGATGATCTCTGCGGGGCTGGCCATTGTGCCCGATCGCCTGCAGGTGCCTTACCCGTCCGAGGATTTGTTTTGGGCGGTGTATCGCAAGACGTCATCGGGTGGGCGATGACGAAAGACAGAGGAGTCACGGAGTCAGACAAGGATCGTGGACTTGGGCCAGTTCAGTGATTCGGGGCGGCGCTGGAAAGTTGCCGCTGCCTCAATTTGAGAAAGTGATTCAATGCAGTCTGTGGAAGAAGAAATCCAATCAACGTGGTGGCGATACGGAACGATCTTGGCGGTTGCCTGCTTGGTGATTTACGCCGGCATGTTTCTGGGGATCGCCGCGCGTCATGTGGCATACGACGGATTCTTGGAGCCCATGGAAGGCGAGGTCTTGCAGCACATTCAACGAGTCTGCTCGGACGAGCCGCTGTATCCCGCGCCCAGCGCGGACTACATCGCGCTGTCATACATGCCGCTGTACTACGTGCTATCTGCTCCGTTCTATTTGATGTGTGGCGAGGACTTTGCCGGACCTCGATTGTTGTCAGTGCTGTGTGCGTTGGGTTCGGGACTGATCTGCATTGCGATCGCTTGGCGCGAGTCTCGATCGCTGGCCGTCGCGAGCATGGCCGGTGGGCTGTACTTCTCGAGCTATCGCATCATGGATGCGGCTCTGACCTGCGCGTTACCGGACTGGATGTTGTTGTTCTGGTTGTTGCTGGGCTGCTGCTTCTGGGCGTATGGCAAGAATCGTTGGCACGATGTCGCGTGGCTCGTCTGCTTCAGTTTGGCGTTTTGGACGAAGCCGCATGGAGCGTTGTTCTTCGGTGGTTCGGTCTTGTACGCGCTGCTGTTCCGCAAGAACTCGTTGCCCAAGTGGGCGATCGTGGCGGGCCTGCTAACGGGAGGACCGCTGGCTTACTTCTTGGTCAGTCGCTGGTTAGGTCCCGGCTTCGTCTACACGACGCTTGATATCCCTGGTTCATGGGAACGAAGTCCGCGCTTCTCGCTGCAACGCACGACGTTCGTAATTCTGGAGTTCGTGCCGTACTTGTGTCTGTTGGCCGTGTTCTACTTCCGGTCGTCGATCAGTGTGCCGCGTCGATCGATCTCGGCGCTGACTTGGTTCTGCGGGCAATCATTGGCGATCTCGGTCTTCACCATGATGGCAGCGGGCTCGGCGAATAATCATTACGTGCCCTTCATTGCCGCGTTCTGTGTGGCTGCAGCTTTGGGGGCGAGAGAACTCAGTGCTCAGGAAGTTCCGCGGTGGGTGGGTTGGGTCTTGGCGGGTCTGATTGTGGGAACGTCGGGCATCACTTGGATCGCGACGAGGCAGTTCGCTCATCATCCCATTCCGACGTGTGTGCCGATCATCACCGTGGTTGTCGCGCTGAGCAGTGCGGGCTTGATGCTGATTGCCAAACGCCAAGAGTGGCGCGCTGGATTGTTCGCGGGGTTACTTGTGGCTGGTCAATTCGCGACGGCCTTCTTCCCGTTGAACGACTATGTCGAGCGAGAAGGTTGGCAAGCTGCTGCTGCGGATCTGCGTTCGGAGTTGGAGTCGCTCGATGGTCCTGTGGCTTGGGTGCCTTATGGGTATGTGCCCGAGCGGCTGGCGGGTAAGTCGTTCTTCCGAACTCCGTCGCTCGTGGTCTTAGAGGACATCGAACGACAGCACGGCAAAGAGGATGTGGGATGGTCGCAGCTTGAACCTTTCCGTCGCCGGATTGATGAGTGCGACTCGTTGTATGTGCTGGCCACCGGGCCGTTGAACGAGGCCCCGGTGTGGGGGCAGCTCGAATACGAATGGGAGCTGCAGCGCGACTATGGCCGCCGCTTTGCAAACCTGCAGCAAGTGACGCGACGGTGGTACGGTGGCGGTGAGTTCTTGCGCTACCTCTATCGCCGAGGAAAGCCGCGAGCCTCCAAGCGAGAGAATGAGGTTGCTAATTCAGATTCTTCAACCGGCGAGTTCAAGACGACGGGCACTCCAGACGCCGACTGAGCGTGTTGGGTTGCGAACAATCGTCGCATTGAGCGCCAGCAGTGCGAACTGTCAGATCGGATCATGACGTGACCTTCGGCATGATCGTCGACGCGCTGCATTTCGTTCTGGCAATGTGCAGCGGCAGCTCGAAACACCCCGCAGCCTGCAGAATCTGTAGCACCATCCTGAATGCCGTGTCTCTTTATGTGAGTCGCTGAAAAGGATGCCCATGAGTTCGACCGCTGTCTCTTCGCCATCACCGACTTGCGAGCCAGCAGCCGAAGGTGGCAGCCAGCCATCATTGGCAGAACGCTTACAAAGTTGGTGCGGGTTGTTCTCGACAGCCGATGGTGTTCGAGGCCGCTTGGCACTGATGCTGAGCTGCGTCTTGCCGATGTTGATTGTGGCTGCTTTGCACGGCGTCGTTGTCCAACCTGCGGAGCCAGTCTTCTATGGTGACGAAAATCGCCACGTCATGACGGGCGTCTTTTTTGCCGACATGCTCAGTGACATGCCAGTGGGAAATCCCAAGACTTACGCCGAGCAGTACTACCTGCAATACCCCGCTTTGGGGTTACTCGTCTGGCCACCGCTGTTTCACTTTATCGAAGGCTTGCTGATGACCGTCTGCGGTACTTCGTTCCTGGTGGGACGAATCGCCGTCGCGGGATTCGCAGTTCTGGCCGGTGTGTATTTCTTCCGACTGATGGCCAAGACGCACGACCGACTTTCGGCATCGGTCGCTTTGGTTTGGTTCGGCCTCTGTCCGTTGATTTTCATGTTCTCGCGGCAGGTCATGTTGGAGATTCCGACACTCGCGTGGTCGTTGATGGCCGTGTTTCACTTCGAGCGTTACTTGGAATCGACTCGTCGGCGCGATCTCGTCTTGATCGCGTTGGCTGCGGCGGCTGCAGCGCTGACTCGCTTTGATGCCATCTGGCTGTTGCCGTGCTTTGGGTTGTTGCTGTTGGCTCGCCGAAAGTTGCATTTGCTGCGGCGCGTTGAAGTGTGGATCGCCATCGTGGGGGCAGTGCTGTTGGTGTTGCCGTTCTATGCCCTCGCAGCTCGTGAAGTTGGAGCACTGCATTCACGGCAAGCCACTCACTCGGTGATGTCCGAGCCAGCGGGGTTCCTGGCCGCGAAGAACTTCGCGTTCTATCTGCGAATGCTGCCGCATCAGATTGGATGGTTATTGGTGGGGCTGGCTGTGGTCGGGTTGTCTCGACTGAGACGCTGGGATTGGCTGCAACAGAACGTGCCGTATCTCGCGATCGCGTTGGCGACTTATGCCACCTTCACGCCGATTGCCGAGCTCGATGTGCGACACTCGATCTATTGGATTCCGGCGTTCGTCGTGATGGCTTGGAACGGAGTGACTGAGCTTGCTCGTGGGCGGCTTCGACCATACTTGAGGCCCGCGATTGCGGCGCTCGTTGTCGGAGTTATGACATCAGCGGCCTTGACTGCTCCGCGTCCCACTTTGTCGGGATATCGCGAGGCTGCCGAATGGGTGTTGAAGAACTCGCCCAACGAAAGTCGCTTCCTGTTCGATGGCTGGCTCGATGGCAACTTCAGCTATCACGTGCGCAACTTAGATCCCGCGCGTCAGCATGCCGTCTTGCGGGGAGACAAGCTGCTGTATGGCTTCATCTGCGTGCCTTCGACGGATCTCCATGAATACGCCAAAACCGATCGGGACATCATGGACGTCATCTATCGCTATGACCCAGCCTTCGTGGTCGTCGAGGATCCTCAGCCCAAGCAAGTCGTAGCGACGGCGCTTCGACTTCGACAGGTTCTTCGCGAGCATCCTGATCGGTATCGCTTAGAGCACACGGTCGCAGTGACGGGCGAGTCCGATCGCATCGGCGGCTACTCGTTGTTGATCTACCGCAATCTGCATCGCAACCCGGATCCAGATGCGCGCGTGAAGTTTGAAGTCTTGGGGCTCAATCGAACGGTCGGTGCGGACTGACTGGGATCACCAGAGTGGCTCGTTCAAACAGAGAACCCGCCGACACGGACTGAATCACTTCAGTCTGTGCAGCGGGTTTCTGAGTTTTATCGAAGCTGTTTACGAGTTCTTAGCTTCGAACTCGCGCAGGAATTGGACCAACGCGTCCACGCCTGCTGGTGGAAACGCGTTGTAGATGCTGGCTCGGAGACCGCCGACGCTGCGATGTCCCTTCAGTCCATCGAAGCCGGCCTTGGTTGCTTCCTTGATGCACTTGTCATCGAGTTCTGCATTGCCGGTAACGAACGTGACATTCATCAGCGAGCGGCTGTCTCGATCCGCCGTGGCCTTGAAGAGCTTCGACTGCTCCAAGAAGTCATAGAGCACCTTGGCCTTGGCTTCATTGCGTGCCGCCATCGCGGTGAGTCCGCCGTTGCGTTTGATCCATTCGCACACGCGACCCACGAGGAACATGCCGAACGTTGGCCCGGTGTTGTAGAGCGATTGGTTCTCGGAAAACGTCTTGTAGCGCAGCATCGTCGGGATGTTGTCCGGGCCGCGTTGCACAAGGTCGTCTCGCACGATGACCAACGTCACTCCAGCTGGACCGAGATTCTTTTGGGCTCCGGCATAGATCATCGCGTGCTGCGAAACGTCGATCGGTCGCGAAAAGATGTCGCTGCTGGCGTCGCAAATCAGCGGAACTCCAGCAGGCACTGTCGGCGGAGCGACGAACTGAGTTCCGAAGATCGTGTTGTTCGAAGTGTAATGCACGTAGGCCGGATTCGAACTGAAGCTGCACGTCTTGGGGATGTAGCAGAAGTTACGGTCCTCGCTGGAGCAAGCGTTGTGGACCGTGCCGAAGGCTTTGGCTTCCTTGGCGGCGAGCTTGGCCCAACTGCCCGTGATGAGGTAGTCGGCGGTTTCGCCCTGCTTCAGCAAGTTCATCGGCAGCATCGCAAACTGCAGAGACGCGCCGCCTTGAATGAAGAGCACGTGATAGTTCGAAGGGATGTTGCCGAGCTCGCGAATGACAGCTTCAGTTTGGTCGCGGACCTCCATGAAGGCCTTGCCGCGATGGGAATGTTCGAGGATGCCGATGCCTGTATTGCCCAACGACAACATGGCGTCGCGAGCTTCTTCGAGAACTTCAACAGGCAGTGTCGCTGGACCGGCGGAGAAATTGAAAATGCGATTGGTCATGAAAAGTGATCAGTCCTGATTGCTAAAGCTGGGTTCGAGGAAACGGGAAAGTTCGTGCTGACGTTGTGTCCGACAAGCACCGTTCGGATGTTTGATCGAGGCTCGCTTCCAGAACTACTTCGACTCGCTGATTTTGTCGGCTGAGGGGAAGTCGGCTGGAACCGGCAACGTGACTTTGTCGGTGGCGACCCACTCGGACGCGCGAGCCACGACAGATTGGAAGCCGATGCACTTCATCGATTGTTCGGCATGGCCCATCACGGTCGTGAAGACTTTGCCCTTCGAGTACGGAATCCACCACACCATCGGCTCGTGAGCGTCAGTGCCGCCGGTCTTCTTGTCGGAGTAAGCCGTGGCGAGAATGTGCATGTCCAAAGCGGGTCCGCGTTGGCCGTGGTACAGCTCGTCCTTCGAGTGCTTCCATTCAACCGGCATGCCCTTCAGCACGGGGTGTTCGCGATCGCGCACCACGATGCTGAATTCATGCTGAGAACCATGACCCGCACCAGGACCTTGGTCCTTGGGAGTGCGAATGACTTGGCCTTCGGGCGTCGTTGTAACTCGATCGCCAAAGTTCGCTCCGCGCCAACCGAGGCCGATCATCTTGTTGTACTCGGCCCATTGAGGAAACGAGTTATTGGCCGCATGCACGATGACTAATCCACCGCCACCGGAGACATACTTCTCCAAGTTGCGTTGCACGCCTTCCGGCCAGAGCTGTCCGTTGTAGTTGCTCAGGACAACCTGGTACTTGCTGAAGTCGGGATTGAACGAACTCCAGTCTTCGGGCTTGGCTCCGTTGGCCGGACTGGTTGCGACTTCGACATCGAAGCGGCCTGAGTCCGACAGGAACTGCTTCAGAATGGGAGTCGTCGCTTTCCAGTTGTGATTGTTCTGACCGTCGACAATCAGCAGTTTGAGTTTGTCAGCCGCGAAGGCTGACGAACTGCTCAACACAGCCAGCGCCAACATGCACCAAGCAACGAGTCGTTTCATTGAGCTATCTCCTCTGCGGTAGCGATGTAAGTTTTGTGATCTTGGGCAACGTCAGCATTCGGACGATTGGGCTCAGTTGAAGGCCATCGTCGCACCAGCTCGAACGAGCGTCGAGAAGTGGTGCATGCCATTCGCTGACACTTCGAGATGCAGTCGTCATCGAGAAGTTTTCGAGACGAACACTGTCTCTCGACGAACATCAGACGAGACCTCGCCGATGTTGCGAGCGGGATGATAGAGCCGCCGTTCGCGAGTCTCATCCCTTCGCGAAGAAGCTCATATCAAAGGCTTCCTCTGCTTTGATTTTGCCGGCTTCAACGGCGCCGCACTCGACCAATTGATCAGCCAGTTGGCTCCAGCGTTCGAGCGTCATGCTGCCCAAGTTCTCGTCGGTAATACCTTCGGGATAGCACAGCTTCTTGAGTTCCCCGACCCCGAATTCAAGTACGTCGAGTTCCATCTCGGGGTTCATCTCGTGAATGCGAGCGTTCGCCGCCGCGGGCTCAGCCAGATACTTCACCCAGCCGGCTTGGCTGGCTTTGACCATCAAACGCACGAGATCGGGCTTCGTCCGAATCATCTCGCCCGAAGTAATGAGCACGCTGGTGTAAGGATTAAAACCGATGTCAGAGACCATCAGACTGGCGGGGTCTCCGCCCTTTTTTCGGGCGAGGTACGGCTCGCTGAAGACATAGGCTTGCTGAGCAAAGTCTTCGTCGAGCAGGAACTGAGCGACGTTGCCGGGATACGCGACGACGGTGCAGCCTTCGAGCGACACCTTCTTTTGCAAGTAGATGGCAAAGGTCGAATTCGCATTCATCGCCAGCTTCTTGGCCTTCTTGAGATCATCGAAGTTGCGAATGCCGGCCTTCTCATGCACGAGGATGCAACGCGGGCTCATCTGCAACGGAGCGAAGACCGCCACGACGTCCGCTCCGGCTGCTCGCCCCGTGAGAACTTGATCGGCATTCGCCACCGCAAAGGGCACTCGCCCCGTGGCGACGTTCTGCACGACCGGCACTCCTGGCCCGCCGGGAGTCAGCTTGAGATCAATCGCCCGACTGAGTGCCTCATCGACGGCCACCGCGAAGTATCCGCCATGCTCGGCTTCGGGGTACCAATTCAGTCCCAGTTCAACGGACTGCCGCGCTCCTTCGTTCTTCGTTCCGCTGCCAGTGTTGTCGACGCTCTTGGCGGTACTGATCGGGTTCTCTGCTTGGCCACCGCAACCAGCAAGGAGTAGAGGCGAAGCCAAGAACGGCAAGAACTCGCGGCGATTCAAATTGGTGGGAGGCATGTGAGTGATCCAATGGCGGGAGTATCTAGGAACGAGCGCGGCGACGACTGACCGAAGACGCGACCAAAACTCTAGTCCGCTTTGGGAACACTGTCCTGCCTATCCACAGCAGGATGGCTTGTTGGCGCAGCATGCAGCCTGGTTCGATTTGGGAACTTGGTTCCACGGCATGCGAGCCAGCACCATCGCCATGCCGCAGGTGTCAGTGATGCCTGCAAACATCAACCCAGCACCAACGAAGGCAGATAAGCCAATCCATTCCTTCTGCACGAAGTACCCCAAGACGGCTCCTGTCAGCACCAGGGCTCCCGCTGCAATCCGCACTTGTCGTTCGAGCGACATGCACTTCTTGCCGCGTACCACCGGCAGGCCAGCTTGCTCACAGGCGGACGTTCCACCTTCCACATTGATGATGTTGGAGCAGCCCGCAGCGACCAGCTTTTCACAGGCTTGTTTGCCGCGCGATCCCGACTTGCAGATCACATACAGCGGCTCGTTACATCCGCTGCGACTGGCGGCAATTTGAGCTGCGTCCAACTGATCGAGCGGCACATTCTGGGCGACGCTGACGTGAACTTCGCGGAATTCAACCGGCGTCCGTACATCGATTAGTTCGATCGCGCGGCCTGACTGAATCAGATCATGCAATTGCTTGGGAGTAATGGTGGTCATGCTCATGATGAGTGCCTTTCGAGAAAGTCCGTTTTGAGGTTCCCGACGAAACAGATTGCCAACTTGATACGTCGGAAGGTATCGACATATTGGAGTCAAACAGAACGCGACGCTTGGTCGCGATCGCCTTACAGCTTGACTGACTTAGTACCGAACTTGGCTTCAATGCATTCCAAGATGTTCTGCAAATGAGGCTCGCTGACTTTGTAGTAGACGCTGCGACCGTCCTTTTCGCTGGTTAGGAAACCGCAACGCTGCATGAGCCGCAGGTGCTCAGAAGCCATAGCACTGGGCAACTCACACGCTTCGGCCAATTCGCCCACGGTGAAATCACCCTGCAACAGCATCTGCACCATTCGAAGTCGGTGGGGATGAGCCAGCGTGCGCAAGCACTCCGCGGCATCGTTCAAGGCCGATAGATCAGTCAGTTTGAGTTTGGTGTCTGCCATGCTGGCTGCTCCTTCTACATCCAAATATATCGGAAGCTTCCGACATTTCAATGAGTCTTTTGCTCGCAAGATTCAAATAAGGGCGCGGCTCACTGACTTTCGTATGACGTTGATGCCTAAAGGCAGCCATCACTTCGCCGTGACGTCTGGGAAGTCCTACAACTCTCCGACGCACCGCTAGGTCACTCACGCAAGGAGTCTCGTGTGAATACGAATGTGCTCGACGAAGTGTTGCAGAACTATGGCATCGAGAACTGGGGGCAAGGCTACTTCTCGATTAACCGGCAGGGTCATCTGGCCGTGCATCCGTCGAAGGGCGATGTCCGCTCTGTCGACGCATTCGAACTCGTCAACGACATCGAGAAGAAGCACAAACTCGGAACGCCATTGCTCCTCAAGTTTCCTCAGATCCTGGAGAGCCAGCTCAATCGGTTGTGTCTCGCTTACGAGGCTGCCGCTCGCGAATACAACTACAGCGGCGGCCATTTCCCCGTCTTCCCAATGAAGGTCAATCCGCGTCGCGAAGTGGTCGAGACCTTCATGCGAGAAGGCAAAAAGCAAAGCGTCGGAGTCGAAGCAGGTTCGAAGGCCGAGCTTGTGGCCGCGCTCTCATTGGAGCAGGCCCCGGACTCGTTGCTGATCTGCAACGGCTTCAAAGACGAAGGGTTTATCAACCTCGCGCTGCTGGGCGTTCGCGCGGGCAAGCGCGTCGTCATTGTCATTGAGAAGCTCAATGAATTGCGTATCGCCATTCGTCGCGCCAAAGAGACCGGAGTCAAACCGTGGATTGGGTTGCGAGCGAAGCTCTATTCGAAGGGCACCGGTAAGTGGGCCTCTTCGGGGGGTGAGTCGGCCAAGTTCGGACTGACGACGTCCGAGATCCTCGAATGCATTCGCTTGCTGCAAGCGGAAGGCATGCTGGACTCGCTCAAGCTGATGCACTTCCACATTGGCTCGCAGATCACCGACATCAAGCGCGTGAAGAATGCGATGAAGGAAGCTGCGCGCGTCTACTCCAAGATTCGACAACTGAAGGTCGAGGTTGAGTACATCGACATCGGCGGTGGCTTGGGTGTCGACTACGACGGCTCGAAGACCACCTTCGAAGGTTCAATCAACTACTCCGTCGAAGAGTTCGCCAACAACGTCGTCTACACGATCAAGTCGGTCTGCGATGACGAGCAGGTTCCGTATCCGCACTTGGTTACCGAGAGCGGTCGGGTGATGACGGCGTATCACTCGGTGCTGGTGACTTCGATTCGCGACGAGATCGAAACCTTCGCCGAAGACATCCCGACGGCGGCGGTCGATGAGGACGATCCGCAAGTCATCTTCGAACTGAAGTCATTGCTCGATGGAGTCAATTCGAAGAACTATCGCGAGTGCTATCACGATGCGCTCGATGACAAAGACGACTTGCATACTCAGTTCAATCTGGGACTCATCAGTCTCGAAGACCGAGCCAAGGGCGAAGTGCTCTTCTGGGAGATTTGTGCCAAGGCACTCAAGTTCGCTCGGCAGGACGAATCGTTCGACGATGAGTTCGCGGACCTCAAACGCATCTTGGCTTCGAAGTATCTCTGCAACTTCTCGGTGTTTCGTTCGGCTCCAGATTCGTGGGCCATCAATCAGCTATTCCCCATCATGCCGATTCATCGACTCGACGAACGACCGACGGACTTCGCGACCTTGGTGGATGTGACCTGCGACTCGGACGGCTGCATCGACAACTTCGTCGACGTGAAGGACACCAAGCGTGTGTTGGAACTGCATCCCTTCAAGGGCCAAGCGTATTACCTCGCGATCTTCCTGGTCGGGGCCTATCAAGAAGTGATGGGCAACTTTCACAACCTGTTCGGACAACCGAATGAAGCTCATGTCGTGATCGATGACAGCGGCGCGTATCACATCACCAAAGTCGTGAGCGGCAGTCGCATCTCAGACATGTTGAGCTTCGCGCGCTACGACAAGCAGCACGTCAGCGACGGCTACCGCAGCTTGATTCAAGCTCGAGTCGCCTCCGGCCACCTCACTCCAGCCCACGCCGACGAGTCCATCCAAGACTACGAAGCCGCCGTCAGCCGCGGGACGTATTTGGAGTAACGACTACTTTCTGTGCCCATCATTGAAATCGAACGAGATTCTTCATGTCTGTCTTTGCCGCTCAGCCGTTTCAGGGGATTGCGACGTTTGGTCGTGTGCCGCATTCGCAGGATTACTCCGGGGCGGATGTGGCGATCGTCGGGGTTCCGTTTGATGCGTCGGTTTCTTATCGGAGTGGAACTCGCTTCGGTCCGCGCGCCATTCGTGAGCAGTCGCTGTTGTTGTGGGGCTACAACAACGTCTTGCGAGTCGCTCCGTTTCAGGCTTTGAAGATTGTTGATTTGGGCGACGTTGATGTGGTGCCGGTCGATATTGCTGCCACGCATCGCGCGATTGAAGCCAAGATTGCTCCCGTCGTGGCAGCAGGTTGCAAGGTGATCGCTCTTGGTGGCGAGCACTCCATCAGTCTGCCGTTACTTAGAGCGCATGCTGCCAAGTATGGGCCGCTGGCCGTCGTGCATTTCGACGCTCATCCCGATACGTGGGACGAAGAGTACTCGGGCTACAAGTACTCGCACGGGACTCCGTTTCGTCGCGCGATCGAAGAAGGTTTGATCGACACGTCGGCGTACTTGCAGATTGGCATTCGAGGTCCGACCGCCGGGCCTCAAGACTATGTCGACGCTCGGAACTTAGGAGCGAAGCTCATCACCATCGATGAAGCCTTCACGCTCGGAGTCGAAAAGCTATCGGCCTTCATTCGAGAGACTGTTGGCTCGCGGCCGGTTTACGTGACGCTCGATATCGATGCGGTCGATCCAGCGTTCGCTCCGGGCACGGGCACTCCTGAGGTCGGCGGATTCAGCAGCTATCAGATGCTGCAACTCGTGCGAGGATTGAACGGCCTGAACTGCGTGGGCTTCGACCTCGTTGAGGTCTCGCCGCCGTTTGATGGGCAACAAATCACAGCCATTTTGGGATCGAACTTGGTGTTCGAGTTCTTGTCGCTGTTGGCTCTGAGAAAGTGAGCGGTGCTTCTAAGAGTCGCCGCGTAACGACTCACGCACTTATGTCGTTAGACAAGATTTGGGTCGCACGCTCAGAGCGATTAGCGATGGGCGTGGTGGGCAGAACCAGCTTGAGCCACGCCCTTCCCGTTGGTCAGGGCGTGCCACCCAAGTTCTCAATATCTAGCTCACCCTAGGCCAAGATGTCCGTCACGACTTTCCCTGCGACATCGGTCAAACGATCTTCGCGGCCGTTGTGGAAGAAGGTGAGTTGCTCGTGGTCGAGCCCCATCAGGTGCAAGATCGTGGCATGCAGATCATGCACGTGGACCGGGTTCTCAACGGCTCGCAAGCCGACCTCATCCGTCGCTCCATAAGCGAAGCCGCCTTTGACTTGCGCTCCGGCGAACCACACCGAGTAACCCCACGGATTGTGATCGCGGCCTGTGCCTTGTTCGCTCATCGGCATGCGTCCGAACTCGCCGCCCCAGATGACCAGCGTGTCCTCCAACAGACCTCGTTGAGCCAAGTCAGTCAGCAAGCCGGCGACCGGCTTATCGGTCTTGCGACAGTATTGATCATGGTTCGAAGCCAATCCGGTATGAGCGTCCCAACCGCCGGTATCGCCCGAGTAAACCTGCACGAACCGGACTCCTCGTTCGAGCATGCGGCGTGCGAGTAAGCAGCGCGTGCCGAACTCGTCTGTGTCCTTCTCGCCGATGCCGTATAGCCGCTGCGTGCTCTGTGACTCTTGAGTGAGATCGACGGCTTCGGGCGCAGCGGTCTGCATGCGGAAGGCGAGTTCATAAGACTCGATGCGTGCTTGAAGTTCGTCATCGGAATCGCGAGCGACGGCATGATCGCGATTCAACGTGCGGACCAAGTCGAGCACTTTGAGTTGTCGTTCAGAAGTCATACCGGGCTGCGGCAGCAGATGTAAGATTGGCTGCTTACCCGGTCTCATCGTCGTCCCTTGGAACGCTGCCGGGAGATAGCCACTGCCCCAGGCTGGCGGTCCGCCTTTGACGCCTCCGCCGGGATCGGGCAGCACCACGAACGCAGGTAGATTCGAGTTCTCTGTCCCCAGTCCATACGAGATCCAACTGCCGACCGACGGCCGACCCATCAGGATGCTGCCCGTATTCATCTGATAGACCGACTGCGGATGGTTAACGCTGTCGCCGTGACAGCTTCGCAGCACACACAGCTTGTCGGCGTGCTCGGCCAGATGTGGCATGAAGTCGCTCAACTCCAGTCCCGACTGACCGTGCTTGCGAAAGGGACGGATTGGACCGAGTAGCGGATTCTTCGAAACGTTGCGCCGAGTCATCACATTGCCGAGGCTGTCGGGCAGGGGCTTTCCGGCCAATCGGATCAGCTCCGATTTTGGATCCAGCAAGTCCACCTGCGACGGTCCTCCGTGCATAAACAACCACAAGATCCGCTTGGCACGAGGCTCGAAGTGTGGAGCTTTAAGTCCACGGTTCGGCGCTTCCGATGACGCTTGTGCCGATCGTTGAGCATCATCTGCCAACAACGATGACAGCGCAACGAGTCCCAGTCCTCGTCCGGCATCACTCAAGAATTGGCGTCGCGGCAAGTGAGTGGGATCAAACATGACAAGCGCTCTCGTTGAGTCGTGAAAAGTATTCGCAGTCAGAGCGTACCCAGGTTGAGTCAATCTCGTGCCAAGAGCCAGTGAGATTCAGGCGTCGCCACCAAACTCCTCGCGGGCACCTGCGTCCTACTCGTTCCCAGGCTCTGCCTGGGAATGCTCCCGTAGAGGCTCTGCCTCACGCTTCGAACGGGCTTCATTCCCTGTTCTGGCCTTCTGCTAACGTCCAGACGAAACGCTGGCACTATCCAATGCGCGATGAGGCAGAGCCTCAGAGCGTGCGATCCCAGGCAGAGCCTGGGATCGAGTGGGAGAGGAAGTAGCAGCGGGGCTGGCATTTGCGGGCAACGTTGGTGTCCGGCATTTTCGGCTGTCATTTCAATTACTTCATCACCAGCGCTACCGTAGCTCGGCCCTTGTCGATGACGATCAGTCCCAGGACCGAGCCGTCGTCGCGAGCGACGACGCAAGCTCCATGATGTTCGGCAGAGAGTGGCACGGACGGATCGACTTGCCAGCTTCCTTCAGCGGACTTCAGTCGAGATGACGCGATTGAAAGTGGCGGTTCAGCGGCGGACGTCACCAGCAGCACATCCACGGGCTCGGTTGCGGACTTGAGTCGTGCGCTCGGCCAGGTTTCAGCTTCCGTTGCGATCGGCTCGGACGTCTTCAATAACGACAAGCTGCCGTGCGTTTGCACCAACTTCGGGTCGAGCGACCATGTGCCGCCAGCGGCTTCAAACAAAGCTCCGGCCACAGCCTTGTCAGGTACTTGCAGCAAGTCGCTGGGGCACAGCAACTGACCGTTCTTGAGAGGCAAGACCCAGCCGACTTTCTGTCGGTCGCGTTTGATGCCGAATACTTTCTCTTGCCATTGCAGAGATGCTCGCAGTGGCTTCGGGAGTGATGTGCCCGGTGCAATCGCAGCTTGACCAAGCGGCAATCGCGGCTGCCATTTCAGCCACTCTTCTTCGGCCTTCTCTGCACAGACGAAGCGTTGGCCGGTCTTCACCAAAGGACCGGGGGCAGTCGGTGTCGCCATTGCTACACCGCCGATGATCAAGCTCGACAGTGTCTCGGTCGACATCTTCACGCCCTTCAGACCGACGGAGACATCGAAGCCGTCGTTCATCCAAAAGCGAGTGTTCTCGCGAACGAGATGCTTGAACGAGCCGTCGATCCACGCGCGAGCTTCAATGCTTGCCGAGTCACTCGCTAAGCCGACGTTGATGACATGTCCGATGCGCTGGCCGCGATACAGCACTGGAACGCCGCGCTGCAGTCCGCCTCGTCGCGAAGCTTCCAACACGATCTCCAAACCGCCTTCAGGGACTTCAGCCGGCGGCGCGAGATCCAGTCCTTCAAAGCGCGATTGAGGAGCACCGTCATTCGCTCCCGGTTGCACGGCGATGTAGCGCCCGCCCAAGAGCGTATCGAGACCTCGTACCTCGGCGGCGTTGATCGTCGGTCGTTCGACCCAGAACTGAGTTCCCGCACGAGCTAACCTTGTCGCGCTGCCAATCAAGCGAGCCTGCACGACGACGCCTGAGAACTCGTCGTTCAAGTCCACGGCCGAAACTTCACCCACAACGATGCCGCGATGCTTGATCGGATCGCCAATCGTCAGGCCGTTGCCGTCACGAAATCGCAGTTCGATATCGACGGTCTCGGACTCGGTGACCGTCAGCGGTGTTTCGAGTCCAACAAAGTCTTTGACGACCTTGCCGCCCGCTGGCCCTGGTTGCACGCCGAGATATTTCGCACCGACGACCGTATCGAGCCCGCTCAACTTCGTGAGGCTGAACCTCGGTCGAACGATCCAGAACTGCGAGCCTTCTCGGGCCAGTCCCGTCGCTTGGGGATGCAGCATGACCTTCACAATTACGCCGTCAGTTTCTGGCGCGAGTGTCACAGAAGTGACATCTCCCACTTCAATGCCGTGATGTTGCAAGCGGTTGCCAGGCTGGATGCCGTGCCCGTCTTTGAAGCGGATGGTGATCGTCGGCCCCAATGGCTTTTGCGACCATAACGTCAGACCGACGGCGGTGACGAAGCACACCAGCGTCAGCCACCAAACTTTGGTGCTTGATCCCGAACCAATTGGTCGAGATGGCTCGATGATGGCTTTCGGAATCTGCGGAGCCGGAGTCGGTGGTGGAGTTGATGAAGTGGTCATCGCGATCTTGGGGCTGTTTGGAGATTTTGGATTGCACAGAGGTCACGCCGCCGAGTGACGCTTCGAATTGGGATGGCTAACCGTGGCGTGCTCTGGTTGAGCGAGTTGCTTACATCAAGATTGGCTGTGCCTGCGGTCTGGGGCTTATGGCGTTGGTGGGCTCAGCGACAAGAGTTGGAGGGCTCCGTCGAGCCGGAGCACTCCAGGTTAAGACGCGGCAGCCTACACTCATGGGACTTGAACTTTCGAACTTCACGGAGCCTGCGATGCCGCGTCTTGTTCTTCTCTTCGTGTGGAGCGTTCTGATGCTCCACAAGACGGCCAGCGCTGACGAGTTCTTCACCCAGAAGGTCGAGCCCATTCTGAAAGCTCGCTGCTTCGAATGTCATGCGCATGGCCAAGCGATCGAAGGCGGGCTCGCGCTGGATTCAAAGTCTGGTTGGACGAAAGGCGGGAAGAGCGGTCCGGCTGTTGTGCCCGGTAAGCCAGAAGCCAGCTTACTCATCAAGGCGATCAGTCATGTCGAAGTAGACTTGAAGATGCCGCCTGATAAGCGACTGCCCGTGGCTGAGATTGCGGTGCTGACTGAGTGGGTGAAGCTCGGTGCCAATGACCCGCGCATTATGACTCCGGCTAGAGCAGATGTCGCAGCGCCGGATGCTTGGGAGACCGAATTCAAGAAGCGGCTCGATTGGTGGTGCCTCAATCCGATGGGGCGCTTTGAACCGCCGGTGGTCTCTGATCCCCATTGGTCGCGCGAGCCTGTTGATCGTTTCATTCGAGCACGACTCGATGCTGCCAAGCGCAGTCCAGCCAACCGCGCTGATGAGGCGACGTTGCGACGACGCCTGGCTTTTGTGCTCACGGGTTTGCCATCTGTGGTGACGGAGAAACCAACATCGTCGACCGTGATTGAAAGCTATGAGGACCATGTCGATCGGCTGTTGCAGAGTCCTCATTTCGGCGAGCGATTCGCACGGCATTGGATGGACGTGGTGCGCTACACCGACACCTATGGCTATGAATGGGACAACCCGGCAAAGGGCTCGCACGAGTATCGCGACTATCTGATTCGCGCCTTCAACGACGACATAGGCTTTGACAAGATGCTGCGCGAACAAGTTGCCGGAGACTTGCTGCCGAACCCGCGCGTGCATGCCTCGGCGGGCACTCAAGAGAACGTGATCGCTCCGATGTTCTATCACCTCGGCGAGCATCGGCACGGCAGCAGCTTGATGTTTAATGGCATCCATCAAGAGATGATCAACAACAAGATCGACGCGTTCTCGAAGTCGTTCTTAGCCACGACCGTCGCGTGTGCTCGCTGTCACGATCACAAACTCGAAGCGGTGTCACAGCAGGACTACTACGCGCTGGCCGCTGTCTTCACGACGCCGCGTTGGACGTCTCGAGTCGCGGATGCTCCCGGCAAGCACGATGTCGCGATCGCGCAGCTCAAAGAACTGCGAGCGGCCATTCGAACGGAAGTCGCGACGAGCTGGCGCAACGTCGCGCTGCAACCCGAAGCCATCAAGGCGGCACTGGGTGATCTCTCCAAAGCCAAACCGCAGTTGCACGAGGTCGCCTATCCCTTGAGCAAGTTGGCGCAGCGCGAAGCGGACTCGGCAGTCGCATGGAGCGAACTGCAAACCGAATGGAAGACGGCTCGCGAACAACGGCAGAAGGGGAACTCGGCGTTCAAGTTCATTGAGCAACGCGAGCAGGCCGGCATCGTGCTGGAAGGCGATGGCTTCGCTCATGGCGACGTTGCTGACGGGACGCCGCTCATTGCGTTGGAAGGTGAGCCCGTGATCTCGCGGCTGTTGCCGAAAGGTCTGCATTCGCATGCTCTCTCTTCAAAGTTGCCGGGAGCGTTGCGCATGCCGCCTCAGCATCTGACGCCGGGCAATGTCTATAGCCTCAACGTCGCGGGTGGTGAGTTCGGTGGTTATCTCGTGATGGACGACCATGCGTTTCAAAACGAGACCGTCAGTTTCCTCAATGTTGTGGAACCTCAGTGGCGCAGCTTCGGAGATGCGGCACTCATCAATGGCGTGCAGCAAGTCACTGTTGAATTCGCGACGTCGTCACTCAATCCCAACTTCCCGCCGCGCACTGGGTTGGCGGCCGGTCTGAATAACAACGACTTCGGTTACGACAAACGCAGTTGGCTGAGCATCACGGGCATCGTCACGCATGATGCGGGTGGTACTCCGCAGGATGAACTCGACGCGTTCCAATCGCTCTATGTACGAGCTGTTCCAACATCGAAGGACGACATTGAGCGAGCCGTCGTCGACTGGTTCTCAGCAGCACTGCGACGTTGGTGCGACGAGCAATCTCAACCGGGCGATCGGTTGCTGGTTGATTGGTTGCTGTCGAAGAAGCTGCTGCCGAATCACGCACCTGCTGACAGCAAATTGGCGAGCTTGCTGGCTGACTATCGACGCATCGAAGCGAGCATCGCGTTTCCGCGCACGGTCAACAGCATGGACGAGCGACAGACGACTCGGGCGGTCTATCCGCTCAATGTGCGCGGCAACGTGGACTCGTTGGGACCGAAGATGTCGCCGGACTTTTTGAAGATGTTTGCTGATCGAAACGAGGTTGCTCGCAGCACGGGCAGCGGACGCTTGGAACTCGCGAACTCGCTGGTGCATCCCGAGCATCCGCTGACGGCTCGCGTGTATGTGAATCGAGTTTGGCAATGGATCTTCGGCACGGGGCTGGTTGCAACGCCCGATGACTTCGGTCGCTTAGGCGATCGCCCTTCGCATCCCGAGCTGCTTGATTGGCTCGCGCGAGAGTTCATTCGCGACGGCTGGTCTACCAAGAAGCTCATTCGCCGACTGGTCCTGAGCGAGACGTTTCGGCAAGCAAGTACCGTCTCACATGCAGCTCGTGAATTGGATCCGTCGAATCGACTGCTCTCGCATTACCCCACTCGACGGCTCGAAGCCGAGTCATTGCGCGACTCGATGCTCGCAGTCTCGGGCCGCTTGGATGAGCGGCTCTATGGCCGACCGATCTTGCCCGCGCGGTTGGCTGAAGATGGATCGAAGCGACTCTTCAGCGGGCCGATTGATGGTCAGGGCCGACGATCCATTTACTTGCAGATGTCGATCATGGAGCCGCCGAAGTTCTTAGTGAGCTTCAATCTGCCGGACCTCAAATTGCCGACCGGTCGCCGCGATGTGACTAATGTCCCCGCTCAAGCGCTGGTGCTGCTCAATGATCCGTTCGTTGTTGAGATGTCGAAGCAGTGGGCAACGCGAGTGGTCCAGAATTCGGATGCGACCGCTGTGGACCGAGTTCGATTGATGTTCGAACGCGCGTTCGGTCGCACTCCGCGCGAGCCCGAAGTGCAACGTTGGATCGCGGCTGTGCGAGACTTCTCAAAGCCCAATGTGACTGACGCTGAGTTGCTCAAGGATGAAGGCGCCTGGCAGCAACTCGCGCATGCCTTCTTCAATGCCAAAGAGTTCTTGTACTACCGATAAGACGGGCGATGTCGAGTTGCCAATCTCAGTCGCGGAGCGACTGAGCTACGTAAGCGAGTCGCTCCGCGACTCGCAAAACCTCACGATCAAGCTGCGATCAAACACGCGAAGTCCACGCGACTGGAATGCTTCGAATGCGGGCGTCAAATTCCCGCCGCGCTGTCGTCAGCGGTTGCTCAACCAACCTGAGTCGAATGCGGAAAACAGTCTCGCGACATTGTGATTGCGCGGCTGAATGACGCTTCAAATCCTCTGCGTGTCTTGAACTCTGTTGCCTCAGTTCGCTCCTGTTCCAAGTCTTTTGAAGACGGATGGAACAGAAGCAAACAGAGGGAACGGAGTCAGAAGAATGACAGAGAAGACGACCTCGACAGCGAACCGTCTGAGACGCCGACTGTGCCATAACTCGCCCTACTCATCATCGACTTCACTTGTTGTCCTCTTGGGAACGATTCCTCATGCATCACTACTGCGACCGTTTGAATGCTGCTGTTCGATCAAAAAAGACTCCGGCCTTGGTGGGGTTGGATCCTCGCTTGGATTGGTTGCCTGAAGAGATTCTTACAGCGGCGCGAGCCCGAGCGACGCGCTCTGACGAAGTCGCGGCAACGGCGTTTGAAGAGTTCTGCTGCCGCATCATCGATGTCGTGGCAGCACGCATCCCGGCCGTGAAGCCGCAAGCGGCGTTCTTCGAGCAGTATGGCCCGGCGGGTTGTCGAGCGCTCGAAGCGGTCATTCGCAAAGCGCGAGCGGCGGGACTGGTCGTGATTTGTGATGCCAAGCGTGGTGACATCGGCACGACGGCTGAGGCTTACGCTCAGGCTTATCTCGCCGGTGAAGATGCCAACGCGGCACCGTGGGGGGCCGATGCGTTGACCGTGAATCCGTACTTGGGAGCGGACACGTTGGAGCCGTTTGTGAAAGTCGCTCGCGAACGAGGGGCTGGGATTTACGTTTTGGTGCGGACCAGCAATCCGGGAGCAGGCACGTTTCAAGACGCGGTCGATCCGGATGGTCGCAAGCTCTATCAGCGAGTGGCGGAGACTGTCGAACGCCTCAGCCGAGAGACGGCGGGCACCGATGGTCATGGACTTGTTGGAGCGGTTGTGGGTGCGACCTACCCGGCGGAGCTGGCGGAGCTTCGAGCTGCGATGCCGAGCACTCCGTTCTTGATTCCCGGTTACGGGGCTCAAGGTGGCGGAGCTTCGGAAGTCGCGGCTGGCTTTCATGCGAACGGTTTGGGAGCGTTGGTGAATAGTTCGCGCGGCATCAACTTCCCGTGGCGGCAAGAGCCCTACAAGTCGCGATTCAGCCCGGCTCAATGGGAGCAAGCCGTTGACGCAGCGACCGACGCAATGATCGCGGATCTCGCCGGTAATACTCCGGCAGGCATGCTGTAAGCTGAAGGTCTGGGTGGGTGAGTTGTTACAGCCCGAAGCGTGAGTTTTGAAGCTGGGCTGCGTCTTCGAGACGGGTGAAAGCCGCGTGAATCAAACGGAGCGCGAATATCACCGTGACGATCATGAACCCTTGCGACGACAACGACAGCGCCGCTGCGTGAGCGTTCAAAACAAAGTGAAAGCATCCCTTCAAAACGAAAGAAGCCCGGCTTCGAGATGAAGCCGGGCTTCTTGTTTTTCACAAATCGATCAGTGGCTTGTGCGTCTTCAGCGTTCTGAATTCGGGTTGCCAATCTCAGTCGCGGAGCGACTGAGCTACGTAGGCGAGTCGCTCCGCGACTCGCTGAATCCAAAGTTCAAAACGCACTGGTTGCCATCTCGCTCTTAGTGACCGCCGCCAGTAGAGCCTTCGACATGCACCGCCTTGTAACCGCCCTTGCTCTTGAAGAAGAGAATCAGCAGTAGATAGAGGCCAGCCATCGTCAGCGGCACGAAGGACGTCAGCTTCAACGCCATTCGACCACCATGCAGATTGGCTTCATCGACGAGCTTCTTGTCTTCAGCAGCCGTTTTCGAGGCGTCGGCCCACCAAGTCGCCAGGGCTTCTTGGTTCTTGTCGGTCTTGTTTTCCTTCTTGAGCAAGTCGCCGGCACGAGCCAGTTCCTTGCCCTCGTCACCCAAGACGCCGACTTTGGCACCGTCCAAACCGGTTACCTTGAAGCCCACGAAGGTACTTTCGCTCCCAGCCTTGTAGCGGTCGTAAGTCGCAACTGACGCCGTCTTCAGTTGGTTCGAGGCGTTATAGTCCTGCTTGAAACCAATGCCGGGACCGCCGAGCAAACCAGCGGACAACATGCCCGCACCGCCGATAGCACCGATGGTGATCGCTCCACCCTTCGGGAATTGCTCAGACACAACAGCCAACATGGTCGGCCACAAGAAGGTCTTGCCAGCGGCATAAACCGTCGCAGCAACGACGCAGAGGATGCCGGAAGTCGCGGCACCCAAGAGGTTCAGACCAACGAAGCCCAAAATGCCGCTGAGGCACAGAAGGCCGAGTGGCGAGGTGCGATGCACAATCGGGCCAGCGAAGAATCGCAAAGCGAACATCAACGCTGATGTGTAGACGAAGAGCAGCAGACCGTTTTGCGGCGAAGCCATGATCGAACCAGTGATCTTGGCAATCCACGAGTCGGTACCGAGTTCGACATAGCCGACCATCGCATGAATGGCGAGCAAGACAATCATCAGTGGTGCAAACAACTGAGCGATCATGGCGCCCATGCTGACACCAGCTTGACTGGCTTCCGACTTCGGGAACTTCTGACCGAGCACCATCAAGCCGTAGAGCACGACCGGGACCATGAACAGCGACATCTGGACTTGCCATGCGACTGGCTTAGCCCCGTCCGGATTCATGAAGTACGAAGCCAGACCACCCACAATCAGCCCGCCCGGCCAACCGGCGTGCAGGATGTTGAGGTAGTGCGTCTTGTTGCTGGGGAAGAGAGTCGCGACGAGCGGGTTCACGACGGCTTCAGCGATGCCGTTACCGATCGCGAAAAGGAACATGCCCCAGAAGAGACACTGATAAGCAGCGTCCTTACCACCCGAAGCAAAAGCAGCTCCGGCAGCGAGAGTCAGAATTGCCGAGACGAGGTGCGTCAGGAACGCGGCCGCCATCAGCTTGCCGTAACCGATCGTGTCGGCCAGGAACGAACTCAACAGAATGATGATGCCGAAGCCGGTCAAACCACCGCCGGTGATGCCGCCCAATTCGGTCATTGTGAAGCCGTACTGTTCGGCCCATTGCCCGAGGATACCACCTCGGATCGAGAACCCGACACCGGCTGCGAGAATGGCCATAAAGCCAGCCCACAGCAGGCGTTGTGCGTTCGGCGCGGCAGCCGCGCTCGGAGCATTCGTGTCTGTCATCTGCTTAGTACCTCTTTAAAAATGGTGAGTCATGGATCAAGAACCGCCAACGCAAAGGGGCGGGATGCTAGTGGCGAGGATGTGCCTTGTCAGCCAATCGCCAGCGGTCGGTTTCCAGCCAAATTACAGAGTGCGCCGAATGTAACAGCGTCCGCCGTTCTGCGAGTCGAATACGACTTTGTGAGTGGCACTCAGCGGTTAGCGGTCTCGAATCAGTTCTCGCACCGCGCGGAGACAGCCTTCGGTGACTTGATGCAAGAAGTCGAAGTCCAAGGTTTCAATGGTGTCGGTGGCGTGGTGGTAGTGCGGATTGCGCATGAAGCTGGTGTCGGTGACCATCAACGCTGGGAAGCCCGCATCCCAGAACGGGCTGTGGTCCGAGAGTCGCGTGGCCTGCAACATCACACCGTTCTCGGGCACTTGCAGGGTCTCGACCGGCAAGTCCCTGACGGTGACTGCTCCGCGATGAAAGCCGGCGATCAGGTCGGTCGAGTTTTGATTGCCGATGATCGCAATGAAGTTGCCGGTATCGGGGTACTTGCCGACTAAGGCTCGCGGCAACTGCTGAGTCTTCGGGCGGGGATCGCAGTAGCCGAGCATCTCCAACGAGATCATCCCGCGCAGATCGATGGGGGACTCGCGACAAATGCGCGCATGCTCAACTCCGCCCAGCATGCCGTTCTCTTCGAGGTCGAAGGCCACTAACTCCAATTCAACCTTCGCATCGGCTGGCCAGTGCTGGCCGAGCAACCGAGCCAACTCCAACAGCGTAGCCACACCACTGGCGTTGTCGTCGGCTCCCGGTGTCTCGGGCCGCGAATCTAGATGAGCCCCAACACAGAGCCTCGGCTTCGAGAGATCTGCACCCTCTCGCAGGGCAATCAAGTTGATGCCGCGCAACGGGTCGCCATATCTCAGGTCGCCTCGATCATTGACGATCGAAAACTCATGGCGTTGCACTTGCCAGCCATAGTGCGTGAGGTGGTCGGTGACGTACTCGCGAGCGCGTTCGAGTTCTTCGCTTTCGCACGGTCGCGGCACGCGAGTGAGTTCGGCAATGTGCTGATGCAGCAGAGAACGATCCGTTTCCAAAGCTGAACTCCCGATGAATTGGACAGAGGCCAGTGGGATCAACCTGACAGGGCCAAGCTGGAGATCTCGCGTTCGACGAACTCTTCAGCCAGCCTTGTCAGAAAGCCACAAAGAGAGATGCGGCGAGCGTAGGGGATGCGTCCCGATTGCCCTAACATCCCGCCACCGAACTTGGCTTCAAAGCTGCTGGGGACGAGACGCGTTCGCATCATCGTCTGGTGGCAGCACGATCGCACTGACAGGTCCGAGCCAATTCCTACGGTTCGACGAATCATTCAAGAGGACTGACATTGCCCGCGTTTCAATTTCATCTCGACCATCAAGACCAACACACCGCCGCGAGACTCGGGCGTTGGGTGACTCCGCATGGAGTCGTTGATACACCCGCATTCATGCCTGTGGGCACTCAAGCGTCGGTGAAGGGTCTGACTCCCGAGCAGCTCAAGCGAGTCGGCGTGCAGAAGGTCTTGGCCAACACCTATCACCTTGCGCTGCGGCCCGGTCCAGAATTGGTGGCCGACTTGGGCGGACTGCATGGCTTCATGAGTTGGGATGGTCCCATTCTGACAGACAGCGGAGGCTTCCAAGTCTTCAGCCTGGCGACGTTGAGGAAGCTCAGCGAGCAGCAGGTCGTCTTTAAGTCACACCTCGACGGCAGCATGTTTGAACTCTCGCCCGAACGAGCGATGCGCATTCAAGAGCTGCTGGGAGCCGACTGCATCATGTGCCTCGACGAATGCCCGCCAGCGAATGTCGAGCATGCTCAAGTCTTGTCGGCAGTGGATCTCACAACGCGCTGGGCGCGGCGTTGTCGGGACTCTCATCAACGAGCCGACCAAGCGTTGTTCGGCATCGTGCAGGGCGGGACGTTTCCTGATTTGCGCGAGCGATCGGCGAAGGCGTTGCTCGAGTTGGACTTTCCGGGCTATGCAGTCGGCGGACTGAGCGTCGGAGAAAGTCCCGCTCAGATGTATGCGACGCTTGATGTCACTGTGCCTTTTCTTCCAACGGATCGGCCTCGGTATCTGATGGGAGTCGGCCGGCCCGAAGACTTACTGGAAGCGGTCTCGCGCGGCATCGACTTGTTCGACTGCGTGATGCCAACTCGTAACGGTCGCAACGCGATGGCCTTCACCAGCGTGGGCAAGGTGCGGTTGCGGAACGAGCAATACAAACGCGACGAATCGCCGCTCGATGCCGAATGCGAATGCCCGGCCTGCACGCAATTTACGAAGGCGTACTTGCGGCATTTGTTCGCCGTGAAAGAGATGCTCGGCCCCGTGTTGGTCTCGCTGCACAACATTGCCTTCTATCAGCGACTGCTGAAGGGCATGCGCGAAGCCATTCGCGAGAACCGCGCTGCCGAGTATCGCGCCGAGCAACTCGCGCGGATGAACCCGATCTCCGAGTCGCGGAGCGACTCGGCTGCGTAGCTCAGTCGCTCCGCGACTGAGAATGGTGCTCCTTCAAATCACGGAGTTCCCCTGGGCCAGTCGCTTCTTTGGGAATCAACAACATGCCCACTCAACCGCTGTTTGAAGACGATGACTCAGGCGGTGATGAGCCGGAGTTGATTCCGCGGCGCGAGGCTCGCAGCAGTGAGTTCTCGAAACCCTTCGAGATCAAAGCGACGTGGCTGGTGCTGATTGGCACCGGGTTATTGGCGTGGCGAATCAGCTTGAGTGGTTGGCGGCCAGCCGGAGATGCCAATTCGTTGTGGCTGTTGCTGGCGGTGCCGCTCGGTTGGTTGTGGTGGAAGCTGCGACGCTGGCGACCGGCGAGTAAGTCTCGTTCAAGCCGCTCTGACGACGAGCGTGCGACCATTCGATTGGTCGATGAGGTCGACGACGAAACCTCGCATTGGAAGCTGGTCGCGGGATTGATTGGCTACGTGCTGGCGGTTCTGACCTTGATCGCGCTGGCTGTGTGGAGAATGCTGGCCTGACTGCAATTCGCTTTGCTTCCTTTAGCCTCTCGCGAGGGTCTCTTCATGCTGACCATGCTTGGAAATCCCAGACGCTTTTGCGACGGAATCACTCGGCGCGAGTCTCTGCAAGTCGGTGCTGCGTCGCTGTTGGGAGGCCTGACGTTGCCGCAGTTGTTGCGAGCCGAACAGCAAGGCGCGGCGACGGGACGAGGCCGGGCCAAGTCTGTGGTGGTGCTTTACCTACATGGAGGAGCCCCGACCCAGGACATGTACGACATGAAGCCGAACGCGCCTGTGGAAGTGCGCGGCGAGTTCAAGCCGGTTGCGACGACGGCGCCTGGCATTGAGATCTGCGAGTACCTGCCGTTCTCGACCAAATGGATGCATCGCTCGGCCATCGTTCGCACGGTCAATCATCGCGCGAATTGTCACAACACCGTCCCGAGCTACACCGGGTGGGAAGAACCTCTGACCGATCTCTCGATGATTAAGGATTCGTATCCGCCGAGCATGGGGTCGGTTTGCGAGTTCCTCAAACCGGCGAGCCAAGACTTGCCGGACTACGTCTATCTGCCGACGCCGCTGCAATGGGGGTCTGCAGTTCCCAAAGCCGGGCCGTATGCCGGGTTCCTTGGCAAGCGTTACGACCCCGTCGAGACCATCGCCGATGTCTACCTCGACAAGGGCGTTCGGACGGATGTCCGCGAAGATCCGCCGCTCGTGAAAGGCATTCCGCGGTTGCCCGATCAAAAGCTCGCCGACGGAGTGACGCTCGATCGGCTGAGCCAACGCCGAGGCTTGTTGGATCAGCTCGACGGCGAACGACGACGGCTCGACACGCGGGTGAGCAACGCGGTCTATGACCGTTTTCAGCAGAAGGCATTCGACGTTTTGACTTCGAACAAGTTGCGAGACGCCTTCGATCGGTCGCGCATCACTACGGAAGTTTTGCGTCGATACACCGACACGATCTTCGGTACGAGCACCTTCATCGCGGGCAATTTGGTCACGGCCGGAGTGAAGTTCATCAACGTGTTGTGGGACTGGTACAACGTCCGCATTCCCGGCATTCAAGACTTCGGCTGGGACACTCACATGTGGAACTTCCAGATCCTCAAGAAGTATCTGCCGATCGTCGACCTCTCATTCAACGCGCTGTTGGAAGACCTCGAAGCACGCGGCCTCTTGGATGAAACGCTAGTGGTCGTCATGAGCGACTTCGGTCGCACTCCAAACGTCAACAAGGACGCGGGCCGCGATCATTGGTCGCATTGCTATTCGGTGCTCTTCACCGGAGCGGGCATTCGCGGCGGCTCGGTTTACGGTCAGTCCGACAAGCATGCTGCCGCGCCCATCGACCGACCGGTCAGCACGTCTGATATCTGCGCGACGATCTTCGAATGCTTGGGCATCGACCCTCACTTCCTCATCCAAGATCGACAGGGACGCCCCGTTCCGATCGCTCAAGGCGGCTCACCCATTCGAGACATTCTCGCGTTATGAATCCTCACGAACCGTCCGTCGCTTGATCAATCACGAGACTTTGAATGCGTAGCGGTTTGAATTTGAAACGCAGAGAACGCTGAGGTCGCAGAGTGAAGGCTGAGCAATCATGTTTTGCCGCTCTGGTATTTCCTCGGCGCTCTTCGCGTCCTCAGCGTTTCAATGTTTTCGAATGAACGTCATCAACTTGTTGGCTTCCACGGCAATCGTCTGACAGATCGCAATCCTCAACTCCGCAATTCGACCGACAGTCTTTTCAACGACGCAAGGCTGTCAGCGTTCGCGGAATACAGACACAACTTCAAAGGCATCCTTGATGAGACTTCTTTGCATCGCGTTGCTCGCCGCGTTGACCTTCGCGGCTTACGGCGGCGACTTGTTGGCTCAGACTCCGAATCCCGAGTTCACGCATGCGTTGCCGATGGCTGTCGAACGCGGCAAGACCAGCGAGATCGTCGTGCATACCTATCCCAATCAGAAGAAGGGTTACGACGGCACCTTCGCAGTGCTCTTCGAGGGAACAGGCCTGACTGCCGAGCCATTGCCGCGCGGTGAGAAAGAGTCGGTCGACCAACTCAAACTGAAGGTCACCGTTGATGCTCAAGCGACGTTGGGAGTGCGCGAGTTTCGCGTGGCTGCTGCCAGCGGCATGTCGACCGTGGGGCAGTTGTTGGTCGTTGATTCGCCGGTCGTGGTCGAGCAAACCGAACCTCATCCAGTGCGCGACAAAGCCCAGTTGATTGCAATCAACCAAACTCTGGGCGGGATGCTGACGGCCAAGGAGCAAGTTGACGTCTACAAGTTCACGACCACGGCTGGGCAAGCCGTGACGATCAGCATGCACTCGCACCGCTTCTTCTATAAGCGACACAACCAGTTCGACACGCTCGATCCCATCGTCTCGTTGTCGGATGCCTCGGGCCGAGAGTTGGCAGCGAATGATGACTTTCAATTTGCGGACTCATTACTGCATTACAAAGTCGAACAAGCGGGCGAGTACTTCATCACCGTGCGCGACGTCGACTTCAACGGCACGGCGGCTTTCAGCTACGTCCTGCAACTGACCGATCGTCCGTTTGTGACTTCGATCTTTCCGTTGGCCGTGGCACCGGCGAACCCTCCGAAGTTCGCGGTCGATGGCTTTCATCTATCGACCAAAGACGCCGAGGTTGCGGCAGCCGCTTGGACTCAACCCATGCCTCTCGGAACGCGCTTCGTGCAACCGGTCCTTAATGGTGTCGGAGTTAATCCACTGCCCATCGAGGTCACGGACTTACCGCTGATTGGTGAAGTCGAACCCAATGACAAGATCGAGCAGGCTCAAGCGGTCACGCTTCCGGCGGTCATCAACGGTCGCATGGATGCTGCTAACGATGTTGATTGCTACGCGTTGACGTTGAAGGCCGGACAAACGATTCGTTGCGAGATCAAGGCCAGACGCTTGGGCTCGCTGCTTGATTCGATGCTGCAATTGAAGAACGCGCAAGGCGGAGTGGTCGCATCCAACGACGATCCGCATCCCTCGACGAAGGACTCGCTCTTCACGTTCAAAGTACCTGCTGACGGCGTCTTCACATTGAGTGTGCGCGACTTGCTCAATCGCGGCGGTTCCATGTTTCCCTACATGCTGACCGTGAAGCTCGACGATCCGAACTTCTCGCTGACATGCGATGAAGATCGAGCGGGACTGGGGCCTGGCACCGCGATGCCGTGGTATGTGAAGGTGACTCGAACTGGTGGCTTCGCCGGCGCGGTTGAGGTTCGTGTCGAGGGTCTGCCGGCCGGTGTTACCGTCAGTCCGTTGACGATTCCTGCGCACGCGACCGATGGCGTGTTGGTGTTGCAAGCGGCTGCTGATGCCAAGCCCGTGGCTTCGCTCGTGAACGTGATCGGCAAGGCCACGATTGCTGGTCCCGAGAACTCGATGACGACTCTGGAACGCCGAGCCGATCCACTCACGGAACTCGAAATGCCGGGCGGCGGACGCATGATCTGGCCGGTGACAACTCATGGAGTCAGTGTGTGTTCGAAGTTTGATATCGCGTCGGTGAAGGTCGTGCCGACCGAGATCACTTTGAAGCCCGGTGAGAAAGCCACCATTGATGTCGAGATCACTCGGCGCGAAGGCTATGCGGGAGCAGTGACACTCGACGTCGCGCTGCAGCATCTCGGCCAAGTCTTCGGCTACGCGTTGCCGCCCGGAGTGAAGCTGATTGATGCTGGCGGCAAGACGTCTTTGGCGGCCAATGAGACCAAAGGCAAAGTCGTGATCGAAGCGGCTGCTGATGCCAAGCCGGTCGAACGCATGCCGTTCTCGATCAACGCGAATGTCTCGATCAGCTTCACGGTGAAACGGCCCTACGCGAGCGAACCCATCTGGCTCACCGTCGCGCCGAAGTAACGCCGGGAGTGCTCCGGGGCTCGATTTCTGACAGCGGCTCACTTCGCTACCGTCCCGCCCCTTGCGACCCCGCTTTGTTACCTACAGCGAAGAACATCCCGTGGCTGATCTACGAATCGAACTCAATCGACTGAAATTGAAGAACCCGATCCTCGTTGCGTCGGGCACCTTTGGTTACGCGAAAGAAGCGGTTGCCTTCTGCGACTACACGCAATTGGGCGGCATCATTCCCAAGACCGTGACACTCGTGCCGCGAGCCGGCAATCCGCCGCCGCGTACCGTCGAGACCAGTTGCGGCATGCTCAATTCGATTGGGCTCGATAACGATGGACTCGAGACCTTTCTGGAAAAGCATCTGGACTATCTGCTTGGCCTGGGCACGTCGATCATCGCCAACGTCGCCGGTCATAGTGCTGAAGAGTTCGTGACGCTGACGCAGCGACTTAACGACTTCCCCGCGCTGGCCGGAGTGGAACTCAACATCTCGTGCCCCAACGTTGCTGGCGGTGTCGACTTCGCAACCAAGCCGGAGCTGACCGAGAAGATCATTCGCAGCGTGCGCGAAGTCTGCCATCTGCCGATCATCGCCAAGCTGACGCCCAACGTGACGAGCATCGTCGAGATCGCTCAAGCAGCCGCCGAAGGTGGAGCGGATGCCGTGACGTTGACCAACACGTTGCTGGGCATGGCCATCAACTGGCGTAAGCGAAAGCCGATTCTGGGCAACATCGTTGGTGGTTTGAGCGGCCCGGCCATCAAGCCTGTTGTGCTGAGGATGGTTTATCAGGTGGCTCAAAAGGTGAAGGTGCCGATCATCGGAGTCGGTGGCATTCAATCGCTCGACGACGTGATGGAGTTCATCGTGGCCGGAGCCAGCGCGGTGCAGATTGGCACCGCCAACTTCTACAACCCGACGTTGGCTAGTTCGCTTCCGGCGAAGCTGGCCGAGGTGGTTGAACAAGAAGGGTGCTCTAGCATTCGCGAACTAGTTGGCTCGCTGAAGTTGCCAAACCAAACACCGCCCGCAGCCTGCGCTCCGGCTTGCAATGCTCGATAGCCGTGCGTGTTGGCAAGCATTGCCTCGGTAAAGTAGCCGTCATCGCTCCGCGTGACGTGCCTTCCGGATTTGAGTTCGAACAAATGGCGATCGACGTTGGCTGGTGAGGGCACAGGGATGAAGGCTCATCACGCGGAGCGATGATGGCTGCTTTGGTCTGAGGCCGCGTCACCAGGGACCGCTCGTTATCTCCTTACGTGTTGATCGTCGGGCCGGAAGCAAAACAAATGGCGAAGAGCCCCAATTCAATGGGGTGTCATCGGCGTTTCATGAGCGTCAATAAGCGGTTTCAACTCCGTCTTCTGACGCCCGTTGCTCCGAGCGTTATTCGTTAAGCATCTGCTCGACTTCCTGACGAGACGGAAGCGACGGGATCGCTCCTTTGCGAGTGACTGAGATGCCTGCTGCTGCGACAGCAAAACGCACGGCGTCTCGCAATGGCAAGCCGCTCGCCAATGAGCTGGCGAGTGCTCCGTTGAAGCAATCTCCAGCAGCGGTCGCGTCGATGGCTGTGACATCGCGAGCTGGAAAGAGCGAGGCATCGCGCGTCTCATCGCGCAGCATGCAGCCCGCCGCGCCGCGCGTCAGGACGACTCGCTGCACTCCCAATTGCCGCAGTTGGTCGCAAGCGATGATTGAATCTTCGAGATCGTTCGTCGCGTCCCAACCGGTCAGCAGCTCTGCTTCGGATTCGTTGGGCGTCAGCAAATCGACCAGCTCCATGATGGCTCGGTCTTTGATGTCGATTCGTGCGGGCGCGGGATTGAGGATCGTCGTCAGCCCGAATTGCTTGGCTCGTTTCAAACCCGCGATGACTGTTTCCAGCGGTGACTCGAGACACGCTAGAAAGACCTTCGCTTGAGCAAAGATTTCATCGGGCACGGCTTCGACATCGGCTGGTGTCAGAGCTGCATTCGCGCCTGATGCGACGGAGATTTGATTCTGTCCGTGCTCATCAACGGCTATCAGCGCGACTCCGGTAGCATGGCCATCGAGCATGCGAACGTGCCGAAGTTCGAGGTTCTCGGCTCTCAAACTCTTCAGCGACGAACGGCCCAGTTCGTCGGCTCCGACTGCTCCAATGAAGGCCACCGGAGCAGGCGATGTCCGCGCTGCGGCAACCGCTTGATTGGCCCCTTTGCCACCGCTGGCTTGATAGAACTCGCCGCCCAAAACGGTCTCACCGGGACGAGGCAACTTAGGACTGCGGATGACCAAATCGACGTTGATCGAACCAAGCACGATGACTTGCGGCGACATAGTTTCGCGGGCTCAGAAAGGAAGTTGTGATCGACTCGACTCACCGCCCAGAAATCAGCGCGGCGTTGAGACGAACAACGTAGCGGCTTAAGGCGGCAAAGTCAGATCGGCTTCGCTCGCGGCAGGTTGATCGTTCTCAGGTTGCTCAGAGTCAGCCGTTGGAATCGGATCAGACACCGAGAAATAAGCGTTGCGGTTGGGATCGGGCTGGCGATTGAGCCTCCACAAACGATGCGGCTGCAAGTCATGAGGCATCTTGCTCATGATCGATTCGCAACCCGAGCAAAAAGCGATCATCAAAAATGCAACGAACACGGAAGGAATGTGTTTCGACATGATTGTGCTGGCGTTGTGAGGGAGAGGAAGGCGAGATGAAGGGCAGGAGTTTTGAAGGGTTCGAAAGCCAACGACTGGCCAGGGGAGGATGTCCCAGAAGGACACAGACGAGTTGCCGAGAGGAATTGTCGCGACGGAACCGTTCGCTGAAGGGGCCGGAATCTAAAGGGAGACCGGGAAATCAGCCAAGACGAGGATTCGGCGGCGATTCGAGGGTTAGGAACGGGGACGCAATAGCTTCCCGAGTTGTTTTGGGTGGCACGCTCTGACCAACGGGAAGGGCGTGGTCGAGCTACGTAAGCACACGCCCTTCGAGTACTCAGGGCGTGCCACCCACTTCGGGAAGTTTTTGCCGCCGCGTTCCTAAGTACGCCGAGGCCGAAACTCGAAGTCGTTCTCAAGTCCCGATAGAAGAACGCTTGGCCGTCTGAGCAATGCTGTTGCTGACGTTGGTCTTGGATGACAAGCACTGGTTGGTGCTTTGAGAGACAGAGGAACTCATTCCGATAGGTCTCAAGGGAGTCCATGATCTTCAATCATTTCTCTGCGTCCTTCGCTCCTCTGCGTTGAAGCCTTGATTGCTCACCGCAGAGAAGCGGAGAACGCCGAGGAAGGGGGGATTTTGGCTTCGATCCATCGAAGTTCCTCTCAACTTGGGAAGCCACCGAGTGGACTTGTCGGAGCGCGATCTCCGTCTTCGCATGAGGAGCGATGTTTGATGTTTGATCTCACAGGACATACCGCCTTGGTCACGGGCGGAACTCTGGGCGTCGGTCGGGCAATTGCCGAATCATTGGCTCGTGCGGGAGCAAATATCGTTCTGCATGGTTTGCGAGACGACGCCGAAGCTCAGGCTGCCGTAGCTCGCCTTCGAGCTCTTGGAGTCGAAGCTCACTTAGTTACCGGCGATCTGTCTGGCCCAACCGAAGCGGCGGTTGATCAACTCGTTGATGCAGCCATCGCCGCGCGAAGCGACATCGATCTGCTCGTTAGCAACGCCGGGACGTATCGAGAGCCCGCGTTTCTCGACATGGGCTTCGACGACTTCGATCGCACCATGAAGCTCAACGTGTATTCGCACTTCTTTCTCGTGCAACGATTCGCTCGACGTTGGGTGAAGAACGGGACGCGAGGCCGCGTTCTACTGACGGGTTCGATTAACGGACGCTTGGCCGAGCAGACTCACGCGGCTTACGACACATCCAAGGGCGCGATCGAGATGATGGTGCGATCGCTGTGTGTCACATTGGCTACATATGGCATTCGAGTAAACGGCATGGCTCCGGGACTGGTTCGAACTCCGCTCACGGCACCGGCCCTGGATCTGCCCGGAGTGGAAGCTTGGATGAAGCTGCATACTCCCAATGGCGAAGTGCCGGGGCCGGAAGTGTGTGGCCCGGCCGCTACGTTCTTGCTGAGTAATGAAGCGTGGCACGTGCAGGGCCAAATGCTGCTCGTTGATGGTGGCATGAGCGTTTGGCAGCAGCCCGATCCGCCGGCTTGAGTCCAAGAGCGATTCAGCGAGTCGCGGAGCGACTCGCCTACGTAGTTCACTCGCTCCGCGACTGAGAGTCATCTCGACCGGCGCGACATTCCCCGAGCAGGTTGTTTCACGCGCGCTGGTTCGCGAATATGCCGCCCGTTGACGGCAAGCGGTGCCGTCGCTTTTCAAGGGGCACTCGCGATGAGTGGCTCACGACACGATCAGCTCAGAGGAGCGACCATGAATCGGCGACACATTTTGGCTTTGGCGTTGGGGTTGTTGGTCAGCGGAGGTGCTGTGATGGCAGAGGACAAAGATCCGATCTACGGCAATCACATGAAGTCCTTGGCGGGCAAAGACGTGGATCTGGCGCAGTACAAGGGCAAGGTCCTGCTGATCGTCAACGTGGCGAGTCGTTGCGGCGCCACTCCTCAGTACAAAGAACTGCAAGCCTTGCATGACAAGTACAAAGACCAGGGTTTGGCAGTGCTAGGCTTCCCGTGCAATCAGTTCGGTAAGCAAGAGCCTGGTAGCGAAAACGACATCAGCGAGTTCTGCCAAAAGAACTACGGCGTGAAGTTCGACATGTTCTCGAAGGTCGACGTCAACGGCGCTGAATCGGCTCCGCTGTTCAAGCATCTGACCTCGGACAAAGCCGGTGTTAAGGACGTTGGTCCGGTGAAGTGGAACTTCGAAAAGTTCGTCGTCGGCAAGGACGGCAAAGTCGTCAGCCGCTTCCGCACTTCGGTTAAGCCCGATGACGCGGACGTCGTGAAGGTCATCGAAGCAGAACTCGCCAAGAAGTAGTTCCATCAACGCCGCCTCTGAAGTTCATGCCGCATGTTTCTCGGCATGAGAGTCAGAGGCGGCTTTCTCTTTTGTCAAAGGGCAGCATCGGCATGTCGACTTCAGAGCCGGCTCGTTTGCTGGTGACAGTTTGCACCTACAACGAAAAGGAAAACCTGCCGTCGCTCATTACCGAGATTCATATCTTTGCTCCCGACGCGCATGTCTTGGTGGTTGATGACAACTCGCCAGACGGCACCGGCCAATTGGCAGATGAATTGGCTGCGAAAGACAGTCGCGTGCATGTGCTGCATCGAGCGGGCAAGCAGGGCTTGGGATCGGCGACAGTCGCGGGGTTTCGATACGGGGTCGAGCACGCTTACGAGCAGCTCATCAATCTCGATGCCGACTTCAGCCATCACCCGCGCTACATCCCCGAGTTGCGGTTGTGTCTCGAATCAGCCGATGTCGGCATTGGTTCGCGGTATGTGCCTGGCGGCGGAGTCGTTGGCTGGTCTTGGGTGCGGCACTTCATGAGCGGCGGCATCAACTTCTATGCGCGGCTGATGCTGGGTTTGCCCAATCGCGACAACAGTGGCAGCTATCGGTGCTATCGAGTGTCGAAGCTGGCGCTGCTCGACTTCGATCAAGTACGGTCGCGAGGTTACTCGTTCCAAGAAGAGATCCTCTACATGTGCCGCTCTGTCGGATGTTGCTTCCGAGAAGTGCCGATCACGTTTGAGGACCGCCGCGCGGGGACTTCGAAGATCAATTGGAAAGAGTCGGTCATGGCTCTTTGGATCATCTTTCGGTTGGCACTCGATCGCATCACCGGACGACGAGTGCGCGTTAAGACCTGAAGAAGTCCGTGGTGCAGGATTTCAACCAGCGAAACAGTTAATCAATCGGCAGGTTGAAAACCTGCCCCACTACGTCAGACCTAAGTTTCATCAAGCGAGTTATTCACCATGAATCGCAACAGCTTCTTCATCATCGCATCAACCTGCATCGCGTTTGTGGGGTGCGACAACGCTGAGTCTCAACGGCGTTCGACACCTGAAGTTTCAACGGCACCGGCTCTGAATGAACCGAAGCTTGAGTCCCCTCTTAATGCAGGGACATCGAGCGGTGGTGGGCCTCGCCAATACACCGGAATCAAGTTCGACATACCGGAGAACTGGCGCGAAGTTCCGAATCAGACCATGGTCGATTCGAAGTACATCGTGCCGTCCGCGAAGGGCGATATGGAGCTGACCCTGACGTCGATGGGTGGCGGCATTCCGGCCAACATCGATCGTTGGGCGGGGCAAATTCGTCGGCCTCAGGGCGAGGATGTGAAACGCGACCAGCTTGATATCAACGGTCTGCCAACAACGCTGATCGACGTGCGCGGCACCTACACCAGCAACACGGCGATGGGTAACAACGATTCCAAAGACGATTGGCGTTTGGTGGGCTTGGGCATTCCCGTTCCGCAACGCGACTTCTTCGTGCGACTGGTCGGACCTCGCGAAGCCGTCAGCGACTTCTATGACGAGCTGATGAAGATCGTGAAGTCCGCTGAGATGCAGAAGTAGCTGCTGCTGGTGCTCAACACGTCGGCTCGTTTGCGTCGTTCAATTCTTGCCGCGCGTGCGAGCGTCCAAGAACGCCCCGAGTGCTCGTTGATAGGGAGTCGTTGTCGTCAGTTTGAGATAGTCGACTCCCAATCCTCCGGCTCGCTTTTCGAGGTTTTCGAGGAACTCTTGGTACTGCTTTAAGTACTGCTTCCTCAGACGATGTGGGTCTACCAACAATCGATGGCCTTGCCGTTCCAGGCTGCGAAACTGAGTTGGATTGTGGAACGGAAACTCTTCCTCTTCTGGGGCGACGACTTGCAGCAGCATGATCTCGTGCCGCGCATGTCGGAATCGTTTTAGGGCCTCCATCAGCGCGTCGACCTTCTCGAAACAATCGCTGATCAGCACGATCAAACAGCGTCGCTTGATGGTCGATAGCGTCTGCTCGACGACATCCGCCAAGTTCGTTTCTCCGCCCGGTCGGCACTCTTCCAACGTCGATGCCAACAACTGAAAGCTGCGGGGACTTGTGCCGGGATCTAAACGTGCTCTGACCTTCGTATCGAAGGCGATCAGCCCGACGGCATCACGCTGACTCAGCAAGAGATAACCCAGCGCGGCCGCGAGTTGCCGACCATAGTCGAACTTAGACAGCGTCCGTCCGGCGTAAGCCATGCTGCCCGAGCAATCCATAATCAGGTAGCAGCGGAGGTTGGTCTCGTCCTCGAATTCTTTGACGTAGTACTTGCCGGTCTTGCCGTAGGCTCGCCAGTCGATGTGGCGGATTTCGTCGCCTGCGTAGTACTGCCGATGCTCGACGAATTCGATACTCGTCCCCTTAAACGGGCTCTTGTGCTGACCAATGATCGATCCCTCGACGAGCAACTTGGCAACCACTTCCAGTCGTCCAAGTTTTGCGAGCGCCGTCGGGTCAGTCAGCGGGATCGAATCCGATTGAGCCATGATTGCCTCAAGCTGGTATTGAAATCAGACGAATCTATCCGTAATTTGATCTGGACTCATTTTGGTGGGGTTCGATCGTGTGACAGAACCCGATTTGTCTGCATTCTTGCATTCGGAGGAAGAGCGTTATGAAGTCATCTCGCCGTTGGATTGCTTGCGTCGCTGCAGCTTGCCTGACCGCTACATCGGTCAGCATGTTTGTGACCGCTCAAGACAAGAAAGCCGAGCCTACAAAGGCTCAAGTTGACGCAGCTAAGAAACAAGTTCGTATGTTAGACGACCTCTACAAGACGACGGTCGTATTGGTCACCAAGCACTACGTCAACGACAAGCAAACGGCATCAGCAGGCACAGCAGCCAAGTTGCTCTTCAAGGCGATGAAGGAGAAGGGCTGGCACGAAGTCGAACTGCTGGATGTCAGCGGCAAGCCATACAACGACGAGAACGTGGCGAATGACGACTGGGAGAAGTCGGCTTTGAAGGAGATCAAGGGCGGCAAGGGTTATGTCGATGCCGTGATCTCGAAGGATGGCAAGCCTTACCTGCGAGCCGCGACTGCCGTTCCAGTCGTGATGGATAAGTGCGTCATGTGTCACGACAACTACAAAGACGTGAAGGCCGGACAAGCCATCGGCGCTTTAGTTTACACGCTACCGATTGAATAACTCTTCGGAAGACACGCCTTGATGAGAGGCTCTGCTGAAGTCGCCGAACTCATACCCCACCACCGAATGCAAACAGTGAGCGGCGCCTACAGCAACATCGAATTGCCGGGGAAGTCTCACCTGGCAAAAGTAGAGGGACGGTTTCCGTTATGGAGACCGTCCCTCGATTGTTTTATGCGGCGCTTGAAACAGTGACTTGGAACCTTGTCTGGCAGCCAAGTCCTGCGGCAGCGACTACTTCTTCGCGGCGTCTTCCTTCGACTTCTTGTCTTGCGCAGCGGAGACGTCTGGGTTCGGAGTTGCATCGCCCGTTTCTAGGTTCAGCACCCAGCGGAAGCCACCTTCGACGTGTTGTTGGAAGCGCTTATCAGCCCAGGTCGAATCATTATGGCCGAGGTTGCTGTAGAAAATCTTACCTTCGCCCCAGTTCTTCACCCACGCGACTGGCACTTGGTACGGAGCCTTGGTCGTACACTTCGCCATGTTGAGGCTCAGAAGGACATGCACGTTCTCGGGCTTCCAATGCTTGTATTGGTAGATCTCGTCCTTGATTTGGAACTCGTCACCCAAGTGCTTCGTTGAGGGATGCTTGGTGTCGTGGACGGTGACGGTGACTAGCTCGCCCGCGTTCCACGGATGACCATTGAACGTGCCGCCGATCATCTCGCGATACCACGCTTCTTTGGGGTCTTCATTGCGAGCGGTGTCGGTCGCGGAGTGAAAGCCGACGAAGGCATGTCCCTTCTGCTTCAGCCAGACGTTGGTGAAGTATTCGGCATCTTCTTGCTTGATCCCCAGCGGTGCGGCGGCCTGTGTGTAGAAGCAAACGATGTCGTAGTTCTGCAAGTTCTCTTTGTTGAAGTCGGCCATGTTCTGGGTGCAGTTGGTGGTGAAGAGTCCCGACTGCTGGCCCAATTGAGTGATCGAGACTTCGGACAAGGCGAGGTCCGTTCCCTTGCGCTTCACGGGACCGTGAGTGAACTCTTTGCTGTGAGTCACCATCAGCACGCGAGCTTTCTTCGCACCTTCCTGGGCCGTCGCGGTAACGCTGGGAATGACGCCAATCGCGCACAGAGCGAGCAGAAGAAATCGAGCCAGTTTCATGAGCAGCACCTTGCAAACAAGAGGAAGGAGAGAAGTCGGCGCCATCGTTCGTTGAATGAGGTGAGTCTCAACCGGACCTGGTCGCCAGCGGGGCCAGAAGAATAGAAGGGATGTCCTCCCATCGCCATTTCGTCGCGAAACGCGCCCGCAAAGTCGCCGCCATCTTCCGATTCTTCGCAATCGGACGAATTGGCTCAATCGCACTGACCGATACGGTCGATAAACCCGATGGTTGAGCACTCTTTGTGTGCGAACTCGCGCTACACACTGGAAGAGATGGAAAAATGGGTCGACTAGTAAAAGCCTTCTCCCTCGATCGCGAAAGTGCCCGATTGGGGAACTTCGACGAGAAGCAATTTTTACAAGAAGCCGGTGAAATCGCGGCTCGCTTGCGTTCGGAAATCGGGACGTCGTCCAACGAGATTCTCGAACCAGCACCGCGAGCCCGTCGAGAGGCTCGTTCGAATGAACGCTATGACGAGCCTCACACCGCCGCGCACTCCTTGCGATTCGTCAACGACGACCATGATTCCGAAGCTCTCAACACCGTCGATCTCGCGCTGCAAGTTGGAGATCTCGACGAAGCTCGCGAAGCCATGAGCCGGCTGCGTCGCGAACGAGACACCGAACAACGACCGACCGAATCTGCTCGGTCGCAATCCGAACGCCAAGCGCCGGCTGTTCGTCACCAGCCAGTCGACCGACAGCTCTTGGATGAGCAACTGCGCTGGGAAGAGCGTCATGCAGAGCGGGCTCGGCAGTTGGAACTTTGGGAGCGTCGGCTGCAGACGCGCGAAGACGAGATCAGTGCTGAGGTCGAACAACTTCGTTCCCGAGCATCGCGGCAAGCGTCGCTGGTCGAGACTGAGTTGCGCGCGAAGTTTGAAAGTGAGTTCGCGCGACACTCCAAACTGCTGCAAGTGGCTGAGGCGGAGCTGCGGTTGCGAACGTCAGAAGCGGATCGTCTGCAGGCTGAAGTTGCCGAACTGCGTCGTACCGTCGAAGAGCAGCGTGCTCGCCGCGCTGATGAGTCATTGGATCAGCTCGATCGTTCTCGTCGCATGATCGAGGACTGCGATCGACGCATCACTGAATTGGCTTCCGAACGATTGGCTGCCAAGCAAGAGATTGAGAATGCGCGAGCGGCCTTTGAAGAAGAGCAGGCCCAGCACGAACGAGAATTTGCCGAGCGTCGCCGCAATGAAGAACGCGCGTTCGAGGAGCGCATTCGAGCCGAAGAGAAGGTGATCGAAGATCGTCTGCGAACCTCGGAACGAGATCTGGAACAACGTCGTGAAGAGTTCGCTCGCGAGCGACTCGAAGAACGAACGGAATTGCGAACTCAGCGCGAGACTCAAGTTCGTGAGATCGAAGCCGCGAAAGCCACTTTGCAACGCGAGCAAGCGGAATGGTCCACGCGCTACGAAGACGAGAAGCTCGAACTGACGACTCTGCGCGAGACCATTAATCGCGAAGCTATTTCAGTGCGCGATCAGGTCAATGAACTCTCGGCACGTCGCGAGAAGCTCGAAGCTCAGGTCCGCGAACTTCAGACGGCTCATCAAGAAGCTGTCGAGAAAGCTCGCGCCGAGATCGCTGCGCTCGTGGAACGTGAGCGTGCTCGACTCGACGCTCAGCGTGCCGAGATCGATCGACTGGAACGCGAGCAAGTGGGTTATGCCGATCGCAAACGACAAGAACTCGAAGCAGAGTTGTTGGAGAAGCGAGCCGCTCTGCAAGAGGAACGAGAAGCCGTCAAAGCGGCTCTCCAACAAGAGCGAGAGGCGATCCAAGCTGAGTTCGATCAATGTCGTGCCGAGCAGGCCGAGCAAGTCGCCGCAGTCAACGAGCAGACCCAGCGGATCATCCATGCTCAACAAGAGCTGGAAGCGATGGCTGCCACTGTCGCTGCCGACCGGCGTTTGTTGCAGCAAGAGCGCGATGAACTCACCGCGAACATCACGGCAGAGCGACGGTTGCTTCAGCAGGAGCACGATGAAGTCACCGCCAGAATCGCGACTGAGAAACGTCAGCTTCAACTGGAACGCGAAGAGCGAGCAACGACCTTCGAAGCGAATCTCGAACGACGAAGTCAGGAGTTGGAAGCCAACTTCGAACGTCGTCGTTTGGAAGTCGAAGCCGTGTTGGAACGACGCCGCTTGGAGTTCGAGACGTCGATTCGTCAGCGCGAAGCAGAGCTAACTCAACGCGAACGATTGCATGCTCAGAAGGTCGCTCAACAAGAAGCCGAGTCACAAGTTCGCGTTCGACAAGTCGAGCAAGATCTGCGGTTGCAAATTGAGTTGGCTCAGAAGCGACTGACCGTGGAATCGGCTTATCGCACGAATCCTTACGAAGCCGACGAGTTGGCCGAATCTTTGTCAGCTCGTGCGGACAGTTATGAAGTTCGAACACTTCAACCAGAAGCACATGCAGGACGTCGAGCAGCGCTCGAGCAATACCGAGCCAAGCTGGGCGAACTGCAATCGCAATTACAGGACTTAGCGTCGTTCTCCAAAGCCACCACGACCGTCGGCACATAGTCCATGAGTTGATCTCACGGCACCGACTTACGGTTGGTGCGAATTCGGAAAGTCATCGCGGGCAGGATGCCCGTGTCACAGCAAACAACAGGGATGGAACCGTGAAGCAATCGAAGCATCTCTTATGGGCCGCGTTGGTCGCCTATCTGCTCTTGCCGATCAGCTTTTGCATGTTGTCAGCCGCTGAAGTCGAGACAGCAGTGACAGTGCCGGGTGTGCTCGCGGTTGACGCTCAATCGGCAACGGAGATCACTCCTGCTGAGCAACCCGCCCAGGCCACAACGGCACCATCCGCTTGGTCGCTTGGTCGCATTCTGACGTGGTCGTTGGGAGCGATTGAGTGCTGGCTCGTGGCCTGGTTGTCAGTTTGGTTTTTGACGTTGGGTTTGAAGCCACTGGCTTTGAAGAGGCTCGACGATCGACTGACCGGCGAGAAGACCGGTTGGACGCTCTCGCATCTCATTCTGTTGCGTCCGTTTGCCACACATCGTCGTGTGATCGATCGTTGGGTCGATCAACATGTCGCAGCCTTCGAAGAGTGGAACGGGCTGGGGATCTATGACTCCAACGAGTGGCCGTTGCTGTGTGATAACTGCCAGCTCGATGGCACTCCCGAGTCCCTCAAATCGATGTTGCCGGCCGGTCAGTTTGCTGTCGTCATCAGCGGCGAAAGTCGGCGGTGGGATAGTTCGACGCTGACTCGTTTGTTGAATTGGAGTCTCGCGGCCAACGCCGGTGATCGCGTGAAGCGACATCGCATGATGCCCGTCGTCTTGGATCGGCTGAGCTTTGATCGAGTGCATCCGACCAAAGAGCCAACGAGCGATGGCAGTGCCTTCGTTGATGCTCCTGTCGTCGAGCTCGAAGCGAATACCGAGCTGTTGGTCGAGATTGTGCAATCCGAGTTGTCTCGGTTGCCGGTTGATTCGCAGGTGTGGTCAGTGCGTTGGGTGAAGACGTTGCTGGCATCGGGACGCTTGCTGGTGGTGGTCGATGATTGGCATCGCGTGCCCTCGATCGTGCAAGAAGTCGTTCGTCGCGAGTACGCCTATGACACCATTCAATCTCTGATCGTGGTGTCGGGTGGAGCAAACATGGGAGTGCTACCGAACTCGGTGGATCTCACCACGCCATTGGAAGCTCAGACCAGCGAAGCAGTCGTTGGGACAGACACAAACATGGCGAGTTCAGTCGAAGCGATGGCTGCGGCCGTTGCTGTCGCCAGTGTTGAAGCGTCGGAATCAGTCGAAGCAAAAGCTGAAGAAGCGACTTTGCCCGAGATCGATGTTTCGGCTGAAGACACTGCTGTTGAGGAACCGTGGGTCGTGCCTTTCGAACGTGGTAAGGCGGCATTGGTCGCGAAGGCCGAGCAGTCTTTGGGGGCGTTGCCGGACTACGACTTCGATGCACCGCCGATGGCGAAGACGACAACTCCGAGTTCCATGTTTGCTGCTGTCGAAGATGTGGGCGCGGCCATGTTGGTGGCTGTGCCGAAGCTGACTGCAGCTTTGGAGCGAGGTGATGTCGAAACTCGACGTCGAGCCGCTCAAGAACTCTCCGAACTCTTGCTGCAAGTGATTCCATCGTTGGCTGAGTCGCTGGAAGATCTCGACGTCACTGTGCGTCGCAGTGCAGTGTTGGCGATGGCTCAGATGCAAAACGCGATTCAGCCGGCGGTCGTTAAGACGGTCGATGATTCCGATGCTGAAGTCTGTCGCTTGGCGGCAATGGCAATTGCTCGCATTGATGAGAAGGCTGTTGGTCCCTTGACGCGAGCACTCGAAGACAATGTTGCTGATGTGCGTCGTGCAGCAGCGATGGCATTGGGACGATTAGGCCCGCTGTCAGTCGATGCGATTCCGCGCCTGATTCAGATGCTCGACGATCATCATTCCGAATGTCGAACTGCAGCCGCGACAGCATTGGGACGCATTGGTCCTCAGTCTGAAAAGGCGGCGGGCTTGTTGGCTCAACGAGTCGTCGACGATGCACGCAGCGTCCGACAAGCAGCCGCGAAGTCGCTCGGTCAAATTCGCTGCAGCGAGACCGCAGTGGTGCGAGCCTTGTGCGAAGCAGCCAGCGATCCTGATGCGACTGTAAGACTTTTTGCATGCTGGTCGTTGGGAGAAGTGGGAGCAACGTGGCCCGAGTGCGTGGTGCCGTTGAAGTCCGCGCTCAAAGACCTTGAACCTGAAGTTCGCTGTCAGGCAGCTCGGTCGTTGGGACAACTGGGACCGACATCGAAGGCGGCGGTTAACGAACTCAGTCGCATGTTGAGTGACTCTGATGTGATGGTGCGACGAGCGGTAGTGTCGTCGCTCGGAAAGATCGATCTCGCAGCAGTGCCCATGCTGACGCGAGCCTTGGAAGACTCTGATTCCGAAGTTCGTAAAGCCGCGACCGCTGCCTTGAGCGGGATTGGTTTGGCGGCAGTTCCGAGCTTGCTGCATCAAGCTGCTCAGCAAACGGAAGCTCCTGAGCCGAAGGCTGTGGACGAGCGACCGTTGGCCGAATTGGAACTGTTGCTGAAATCGGGCGATGCCAACATTCGCGAACGAACGGTCTCGGCGTTGGGCGGTTATGGCGACGCGGCGTTACCGGCACTCTGCCGAGCGTTGGTCGATACGCAGGCGGAAGTGCGTCGCCGAGCAGCCGCTGCTCTGGGTCGCATTGGTGCGTGTGCAGAAGTTTCGATTCCAGCACTCACTCATTCGTTGACCGACAGCGACGTGGATGTGCGACGCGAAGTCGTCTCGGCGATGGGACGGATTGGTAGTCGACCGGAGTTGGTCTTGCCGGGCTTGGCTCGTGCGTTGGCCGACACGGATGTTGAAACTCGGAATCGAGCTGCTTCGGCGATCGGTGCAATGGGACGCGATGCAGTGGGAGCGATCTCGCCGCTCAAAGCCGCGTTGCGAGATCCCGAAAGTGTCGTGCGTGCGAAGGCCGCGATCGCGATTGGTGCGATTGGTCCTGCGGCGAAGGATGCCGTGCCGGTGTTGGTGCAATGTCTGCGTGACGTGGAAGCTGATGTGCGATGGCAAGCTGCTGCGGCGTTGGCTCAAGTGGGTGTCGCTGCCGTGCCGGGACTCGTGGCATGCTTGGTTGAACGAGATGCCGAAGTCCGACGCTGTGCTGCGGATTCGCTGGATCGATTGGGCGCATTGGCTCGCGATGCTGTGCGAACATTGTCCGCATCATTGCGTGACGAAGACGTGGTCGTGCGACGCAGTGCCGCATCGGCCCTTGGTCGTATCGGAGCATCAGCGTCTGAATCCATGCCTGCGTTGGTGATGGCTCTGTCTGATCCCGACATGGACGTTCGCCGCAACTCTGCGGTCGCTCTGGGCCGACTGGGAACAATTGCCAGCGACGCGATTCCAGCACTCGAACGAGCGGTGCGTGACCGAGTCGAAAAGGTCCGTTCGGCTGCAGCAAGCTCGATTGATCGGATTAAGACGAGTGCCCGGAAGGCGGCGTAGGCACTTACGGCGAGCAGTAAGACGGATAGTTAGTCCGTCGAACTCTCCTAGTTGCGATACTGTTGCCTTAAGCGAGTCGCCGACCGACTCGCCTACGTAGCTCAATCGCTCCGCGGTTGAGCTTGGCACGCCGCCCATGAACGAGATCGAGAGTGTCCCGTGACGACCACTTACAAAGTTGATCTCGACATCTTCAAAGGGCCGCTCGACCTGTTGTTGTTCTTGGTTCGCCGAGACGAACTCGACGTCCGCAATCTCCCGATCGCCCGCATTGCAAAGCAGTTCTCCAACTTCTTGGACGTGCTGGAGCTGATCGACCTGGAACTCGTCGGTGAATTCGTCCTGATGGCGAGTACTCTGGCCGAGATCAAAAGCCGGCTGGTGTTGCCGAACCCGGCTGAGGAAGAGGTCGCGACAGAAACGCTAGCCGAGAACGATCCGCGCACGGACCTCATCAAGCAGTTGCTTGAGTACCGCAAATACAAAGACGCGGCTGTGTTGTTGGAAGAGCATGCTGCCGAGTGGCAGCAGCAGTACCCGCGCTTAGCTAACGATCGCCCCGATGTGACGAACGACCCCTCTAACGACCTCATCAAGGAAGTCGAGTTGTGGGACTTGGTGAGTGCGCTGGCTCGCGTGTTGGAAAAGAAGGTCGTCGAGAAAGAGACGAAGATTCGCGACGACGACACTCCGATCTCGGTCTATGTCGAACGCATCGGCGCTCAGGTCAAAGCCGAAGGTAAAGTCGCGTTTACGACGCTGTTCGAAGACGTGACTCAGCGCAGCAAGATCGTCGGCATCTTCTTGGCGATCTTGGAACTGCTGCGTCACTACTACTTCCGCGCGACTCAGGACCAAGACTTTGGTGAGATCTGGGTCATGCCGCCGCTGGAAGAAAACGCCGACGGCCCGCCGCTCCCCCATCTGGCTGGCGAGGGCGCTTCCGAGCCCATAAAGACCGCTGCTGAGTAGCAAGCTAGAAGACACGACGAGTGGCAAGTCTGTCTTACTCCCCTCGTCCCTACGGGGAGAGGGGGCGAGGATGAGGGGCTTAGTAGGAAAGGCTTTGATTGCAATCGCCCCTCATCCTCGCCCCCTCTCCCCGTAGG
>OMIV01000120.1 GCA_900299185.1 Planctomycetaceae bacterium | reverse complement strand
CTCGATCGCGAACCGACATACCGCGAACAACGCAGCTTCGTCGGCAGCTCGCGCGAAGAGATCCTCGCGTCGATCCTCGCTTCAGATGACTACTTCGTTCGAAATGCGATTCCGACGAACTCGCCGCGCATTCGCGCGCACGAGACAACCGGCTTCGAGTGCGTTGGCATCGTTGGTGACATCACGGGCGGCAAAGCAACCGGCACTTTGATCGCTTCGCAGTACGTGCTCGTCGCGGCGCATACCGTCGACGAAACGCCGCCGGGGCAAGTCACGTTCACGATCGGCGGTCAGACTTACTCGATCGAGAAAGTTTTCTTACATCCCGATTACGACCCGGATCAAAGCCGCAGCGACGGTGCGAATGACATCGCCATTCTGAAGCTGCGAGAGGCTGTCACAACAATCACACCGAGCCATCTGACGGGGCGCGCTCCGAAACTTGGTGAGGCGTACGATCTCGTCGGCTTCGGGCAGGAGAAGGGTGCGGTCTTCGGCACGAAGCGCGAAGGCTCAACGCCGCCAGTCTTTGAAGTGGCTCCGAAGACGTTCTATTGGGAGCACATCAGCCCGAACCAAAACGACGCGGATCCCGGCGACTCCGGTGCTCCGATCTTCGCGACGATCAATGGCGAGCAGCAGATCATCGGCATCGTTTCCGGCGGTACGTCGAGCATCGAGGCACTCGGCGACATCGGCACGAACACGCGCGTCGATGCGTATCTCGACTGGATTCAGTCGGTGACTGGCAATCTCGCGGTGACGAACGAAGCCGATCCGCCGTCGCTGATTTTCGCCGACGATCGACTCTTCGTGGACGAGAACTCTGGCGAGCATCGCATCGCCTACATCGCGAACGACGAGACGGATCTCACGTTCTCGGTCACAACGAATCGACCGGCGTTCTTCAAGACTCTGTCGGTGGATCAAAACGGAGGCCCCGAGGGCGATCCTGTCTTTGAAACAGCAACCAACAAGCGCGGCTCAGCAAAGGTCTTCGTGACAGTGACCAGTGGCGGCCTCAGCACAACACGCACGCTGACGATCGTCTCTCAAGAACGCAACGATGCCCCGACGATCGACCCGATTGAAGAACTGATTCTCCCGCGCCAGCCGCAGACGACTCTCCTCACCGGCATCAGCGCCGGTGCTGGTGAGACCGATCCAATCTCGGTCCGACTGGCGAATGTCTCGCCGTCGAACTTCTTTGATTCGATCAGCTTGACGCTAAACTCGGACGGCAAGACGGCGGCGCTGAACTTCACTCCGTCAGCGAACGCGACCGGACCAGCAACGTTGACCGTCGATGTCAGCGACCTCGACAGCAACGGCAACATCCAAAGCACGACAACGCAAGACATCGTCGTGCAGTTGACCGATCTCGCACTGACGGCCCGCGTGCTTGATGGCGAGTTGACCCTGACCGCTGACTCGAAGGCCGCCGTCGATTGGCTGATCGATAACGATCCGACAAAGGACACCCCGAACGGCAGCGGCGGCGTCTCGGTGACTTCAGGAGCAACGGGTGCGAACCCGGTTACGCTCAACATTCAAAGCGTGATTCACGACATCACCGCGCTGCTGAGTCCGTTCGCGGACCTCTTGAATGCCAGCAACGTGAGCGTCCCCGTGACTGCAATCGGTTACGACGGCGACGATACGTTGATCGGTGGACTCGATGATGACGTGCTACGCGGTTCGGGCGGCAACGATGACCTCGAAGGCTTACTCGGCGACGACATGCTCTTCGGTCAAAGCGGAGTCGACACGCTCGACGGTGGCGCGGGCATCGACACGCTCAACGGCGGTAACGCGGCGTCGGTCATCGTCGATGAAGTCGCAGGCGAGCTGACGCTGAGTAATACCGGTTACACCAGCACGCGAGGCGATCAAGCTATCGCTCAGACGATCTCGCGAGCGTCGCTCGTGGGCGGCGCAGGCGACGATTCGATCTCGACGATTGGTTTCACTTCAGGTCTTGCGACGATTCATGGCGGAGCGGGCAACGACATCCTGCGAGGCGGTTCGACGCGAGACACCTTCTACGGCGATGAGGGCGACGACGTTCTGAACGGCGGCGGTAATCGCGATTCGCGCTACGGCGGAGCGGGCAACGACACAATCAACGGAGTCGGCGGCTCTGACCTGCTGAGCGGCGGCACCGGCAACGACCTGCTGCTGGGCGGCGGAACCGGCAACACGCTCTATGAGGAAGTCGACGGTACCGTCGCTGTGAGCACGAACTCGCAAGGCGTTGTGACGATCAGCGGCTTAGGCAACGACATCGTTCGTGGCGAGATTCGCTTCGTTCAATTGCAAGGCGGTGACGGTGACGACGTGCTCGATGCTCGACAGTTCGCGGGTAGAGCAACGCTCAACGGCGGAGCCGGCAACGACACCTTGCTGGGCGGTGCTTTGGCAGATGTCCTCCGAGGCGAAGCCGGCAACGACGACCTGCAAGGCAACGCCGGTCGGGACACCTTAGACGGCGGTAACAATTCCGACCGTCTCGACGGCGGAGCCAATCACGCCGACGAAATCCGCTACGACCTGCTCGACACAGTGATCGCCGACAGCCTCGACCTGCTGACGCTCATTTAGTCGAAGTCAATCAAACAGACGCGACTCAACGGTTCGTGTTGGGGCACATCGAAACACAGTTCGTCGATGACGTGGGCCATGTCATCGACGAACTGTTTCTTTGCTGATGCGAAAGGCTGTTCCGATCTATGTCCGGGCGGTCTGTTTCGTAGCCGTGACGTTTCCGACAATAGTCAGTGGCGCGGTTTCTCAAACTACGAAACAGCTACTTAACAGGCAGGTTGAAAACCTGCCCCACATCACAAGGCGACTCTTGTCGGAAGCGACAGTTGTGTGCATAGCGGTCGTGTTGCGAAGCGGCCGACTAACACCGACGCGACGTCGGTGGGATGCAAGGTCGTCGCTAGGGCAGCAGCAGTTTGATGGCGGATAGGAATGCCAGCGTGAGGACGATGATCTCGAACTTCTTGCGTGAGAGTTTCTTTACGGCCCAGGCTCCGCTGGCCATTCCGCAGAGCAGGGCGGGGATGAGGACTGCGTTGAGGCTCAACGAGCTGACGTTGATGAGGTTGAGGTACACCATGAAGGGCACCTTGAAGAGGTTCACGAACAAGAACAGCCACGCCATCGTGTGGACGAACTGCTCTTTCCCCAGTCCCAAGGCCAACAGATAGACCGTCGCGATGGGGCCTGCGGCGTTGGCCAGCATGGTCGTGATACCCACTAGCAAACCCATGCCCCATGCAATGATGGCGTGATGAGGCATGGTGGCCGAGCCCCCTGATCTCCATTGGCGAAACCAATGGGTGACAACGAGCACCAGGATGATGGTGCCCAGGATCGGTCGGAAATGACGATCGGGAATGACCTGCAATAAGCCGGTGCCTGCCACAACTCCGGCGGCGATTGGGGCTCCGAGCCGACGAATGAGCCGCCAGTCGATGTGCGAGCGGAACGAACTCGCGGCGATGATGTCAGCAGCGACCAGCATGGGCAGCACGATGCCGGTTGATGCTCGGCCTGGAATGGCCATCGCCATGCCGACCACGCCCAACATGCCGAAGCCCGCGAGGCCCGCTTTGCCGACTCCCGAACAGAATGCTGCAAAGGCCACGAGGCACCATTCGAGGATCGTGAAGTCCGGCAATTGCATGAGGGTCGATTCAAATCAAAGAGGCAAGTGAGCGAGCGTCGCAAGCGAGGCGGGAACATAGCCCGTTAGGCTGATGTCGGCACGCTTCGGCTCGGCCTTGGTGTCCCACACTCCGTGCAGGCGACTTCATGGGATTGCTGTCACTGGCACTCCGGGGAATTCTCTAACGAGCGTGCCTTTCGCGGCTTCATAGATGCGAACCAGACCGTCCGCGCCGGCGGTGAAGAGTTGGTTCTCTGTCGGATGAAACGTCAGCGAGTAGATCGGATTGCGAGTTGTTGGAATTGTTACAAGTCGCTTGCCGCTGGATGTTTCGAAAATTCGTACCTCGCCGCTTTGACCGGCACATGCCAAGCGATTGCCATCGGGACTGAAGGCGACGGCATAGAGGTTGGTGCCCATGTGCTCGAACTCGCGAATGGTCGACTCTTCGCGGTTGTCGCCTTCTTTCAGACGTCCGCCGCGAGGTGCCATACGATGCAATCGCACGCGGCCAATCAAACCGGTGAAGGCGACGGAGTCTTCTTGAGGATGTCGAGCGACGGCCAAGATCGGATCGCGCGGGATCGCGGCATCGTCGATGAGATGCCCCGTCGCGACATCGATCAACTTCACGCCCTTGTCACGACTGACCGAGATCAGCTTCGAGCCATCTCGCACGAACGCGGTTCCAAACACCCAATCGATGTGATTGTCGCACTGCATGAGCTGCTTACCGGATTCGGCTTCGAAGGCTCGCACCAGTCGATCAGCGCCGCCGACCGCCAGACGCTTGGCATCGTCGGACCACGCGACTCCCAGCAAGGTGTCGTTGCCGGCTCGAATCGAACGCACCATGCGACCTGATGACACTTCCCAAATCTGGATCTCACCGAACTCCGACGGCGAGCCTCCACAGGCTGCGAGCCAACGGCCATCACGAGAGAATTGCAGAGACTCGATGCGCGGTGAGTCGCCTAACCAGCGACCAACGATCTCACTGCCATCACCTTTGTGGATGAGGACTTCATGATGGCCGGCGACGGCGAGCTTGGAGCCGTCGAGGCTGAAGGCGATGGACGGCACTGACGGCAGCGATCGATAGATCGGAGGCTGAGCCGGGCGTCGCGTGCCGAGTCCATCGGGCGGCGTATCGTCGGTCGCACCTTGAGCGATCCACCGCGCGAGGACACCAACTTCAGCGGCAGTCAGCTTCTCACCTTCAGGCGGCATGGTGGGGCTGTCGCCGGAGACCAGCGTTAGCAGTTCGCTGTCTTTGGGCATGTTCTTCTTTAACACCGCGCCGCTCTTGCCGCCCTTGGACAGTGCTGCGAACGACGTCATATCGAGGCCGCCTTTGAGCTTGCCAGGACGATGGCACGATACGCAGTTCGCGCGCAGGATCGGCCAGACGTCGCGAGCGAAACTTACTTGATCGTTAGGTCGGTCGTTGTCTGCAGCAGGAGTTGGCGTCGGCGCAACGCTAATGGCTATGAGGCAGGCGAGGATGGAGAGAGGTCGAATCATGGCGTCTTCGTGGCGGGTGTGGTGTCGGGAGTAGGGGCAACGTCCAACCGATAGGCATGCCAACCGCTGCCGAAGTCCAAGGCGTCTTGCAGCACGATGAAGATCGGTCCGTCGGCAGTGGGAACAAAGTCGATGATGGCGTCGGCTGACTTCAGATCGATGTCGTCGCGCGTGGCGATGGGATTGCCGCGTGCATCGAACACGGACAGCAGTGGATCTAGCAGTGACGCGGTGGTGCGCGCTGTCACCGTGGCTCGCAGTCGCTGTCCAGCTTTGGCGGTCACTTCGAAGACATCGACATCGCGTTCATTGTTGATGACGCCAATGACCGCGCGGCCGAGTTCAATCTTCATCGCAGAGCGGAAGCCGTTGTTGGGTTCCTTCTCTTCGGCGAACTGATCCTTCGGGAGCACAACCAGCGCAACTGGTGTCGCTGATCGATCACCCGCAACGACCGTCAGAGGCAACGCACCGGCGGGGAAGTCGTCGGGCAACGTGAGTTCGAGTGTGACTTCGGAGTCACCGACAACATCCTTCTCCATCTTGCTGGGAGCGTCCGAGTTCTTCGGATCTTTGACGGTGAGCTTCGACGGCTTCGTCGTAGCATCCGTGCGAACTTCGGTGGCTCCCTTGAGATGGAAGCCGCGCAGCTTGATCGCGCCATTGAATCCTGGCGGCACGACGAGCGGAACAATGGCCGTGATCTGCGGAGTGGGACCGGGCTTGTCTTGAGCAGGAGCCGATGCCGGCAGGCAGAGACAGCTAAGGCTCGCAAGAACGGCGATGAATCGAGAAGCAGTCACGGCTAGTCCATCGAGTCGAGCAGAATATGGGACGGGAATGAATGCGGCATACGGGGGCGTCATGAGTGGTGCTGTAAGATGTCAGACATTTTCGTGTGATATCTTGGCTGAGGTGAAGACTCATGGCATTCAGAACGTGTACCACTCAGCCCCTCACCCCAACCCCTCTCTCCCGAGGGGCGAGGGGAGCTTCAGTTCGTTGCGTCTCCGACGACTCGGCGGCAAAAACAAATTCTGGCTCGACGCCTTACGCGAAGAGTTCTTGCACGACCGCGCCTTCGGCCAAGGCTGAGACCGGGCGACCTTCGGGGGTGATGATCTCCTTGGTGGGATCGATGCCGAGTGAGTCGTAAATGGTCCATGCGACGTCAGCGGGTCGAACGGGGCGGTCGGTTACGAACGCTCCATTCTTGTCGCTCGAGCCTAGCACCAGTCCGCGACGCACTCCGGCTCCGGCAAAGAGCATGCTGCCGGCTCGTCCCCAGTGATCGCGACCGGCTTTGTCGTTGATGGTGGGCGTGCGACCGAATTCGCCGAAGCAGGCGATGAGCGTGTCTTTCAACAAGCCGCGCTGCTCCATATCGCGAATCAATGCCGAGAAGCCTTGATCGAACTCGGGCAACTTCTTGTCGAGCCCTTTGTAGATCTCGTTGTGATGGTCCCATCCGCCGTAGTTGACCGTAACAAATCGCACACCACTTTCCGTGAGGCGGCGAGCCATTAGACAGCTTTGGCCGAACTCGGTCCGACCATAATCGTCGCGCAGCTCGGCGGTCTCTTGGCCAATGTCGAACGCCTTCTGTGCTTGTGGCGAGAGAATCATCTCGGCGGCCTTCTGACCGAACTCGTCATAGGTCGCGATCTGATCGCTGCCTTTCACTTTGGCTCCGAGTTGATCGAGCGCCTGCAACAACGAACGGCGTCGATCGAGCGACGCAGCTGTGACCGACTTACTGGCCGAGAGGTCTCGGACTTTGAAGTCACCGTCGTTGGGGTTGCCGCACTTGAAGGACTCGTAGCGACCGCCGAGCCAGGCACTCTTGCCAAGCTCCCATGTGAAGGACGGATTGCGCGGCACGGCGACATACGGAGGCATCGAACCGCCAAAGCCAGTTTCGTGCGCGACGATCGCTCCGATGGCTGGGTGATCTCCGAATGGGGTTCCGAAGCGACCACTCAAGACCCAATTCGTGGCAGTCTCGTGATGGTCGTTTTCATGCGTGCCCGACCGAACAAGAGCCACGTGGTCCATGATCTTGGCGACCTTGGGCAGCAGCTCGCAGACCTGCAAACCGGGCACGCTGGTGGCGATGCTTTGGTACTTACCTCGGATCTCGGGCACGGCGTCTAATTTTTGGTCGAACGAGTCATTATGCGAAATTCCTCCACCTAAAAAGATGAGGATCGCGGACTTCGCGCGAGCTGTCGGAGCACTCGTCGGTCGAGCCTTCTCAGCGGCCAACAACGACGGCAACGACAGCCCGATGGGGGCCAATGCACCGAGTCTCAAGAAGTCCCGACGCGAAGAGCCCGAGCACAGTCGAGTGTGTTGAGATGACAGATTAATAGAGAGCATGGTGGTCTCTGTTATGGATGACGTTGGCAACGAGTCGAATAGGGCACGCTACAACAAGTCTGAGTAATGAAGCACTCGTTCTTAGGCAGAGCCTAAGAGCGAGTGGCGTTGGGGAGCGTTCGAGTGGCGAATATGGCTTAGTGATTGAAGGTGAATTCTTTGGAGTTGAGCAGAGCCCAGATCACATCACGGAAGACGACGTCTCGGCTATCGGTGGTCAGGGCTTGTTGCACGAGGTCTCGTTCGGCGGCAGTGGGTTGGCGACTGAAGCAGGTGACATACAGCGCATCGAGCACGGCTTTATCATCGGCATTCTTCAGGAGCGTCGCGAGTCGACCGTTGCTTTCAGCGAGACGTCGTTGGAGTTCGTCACCATTTCGCAGGTTGAGCAGTTGAGGCAGCGTGACCTCGCCCTTGCGTTCGCACGCGCACGCGGTCACTCGATCCGATCGCCCGAACAAACTGAGGAAGTAAGAACCGACACCTGGCTCGGGCAGTTGCACTGCTCGGAGGCCAACGGGGTAACCCGGAAACTCATCAGGGACACCGGTCGTTGCCGAGAGCGCATCCAACAGAACTTCGGCGGGCAATCGTCGGGCGTAGTAGTGCGAGAAGAAGCGTTGATCGGATTCGTTCTCGGGCCGAGTGGTCGATGCCAGTTGATAGGCTCGCGACTTCAGGATCAATCGCGTGACGTGCTTGAGGTCGAAGCGGCTGTGTCGGAATTCTTGCACCAACAAATCCCACAGCGGTTGGTTCGAGGGTGGGTTGCTGGCTCGCAGGTCGTCCACAGGTTCAATCAGCCCGACACCGAAGTAATGCCGCCACAGTCGGTTGGTCATCGCGCCAGCGAAGTCCGGGTGAGCGATGATCCAATCTGCGAGGACCGATCTCGGATCAACTTCTGGGCTGAAGGTGGACTCGCTGCGATCCAGAGGCCGAGCGACGACCTGCTTGTGAGTGCGCGGTTGGTTGACTTGTGGAGGTCTCGCCTTGAGTTCAGCCATCCGCTTCTCGGCGTTGACGAGTTCCTTCTGCAGATTGTCGATTTCGCTTTGCGGCTTGCTCGCATCTCGAGCTTCATTCAAGCGACGCGACAGGTCCGCGAGGCGTTTGAGTTGCTCCTGCTCTTCATTCGACAACGCCTTCAAGACCGTCCCGCCCTTTTGAGGACTCATGCGGTCCAGGCCCGTTTTCGAGAAGAAGGCGGAGAAGTGATAGAAGTCGTCTTGCGTGTAACGCTCGAGAGGATGGTTGTGGCAGCGAGCACATCCGATGCGCGTGCCCAAGAATGATTGAGCGACTGAGTCGGGCAGTTCGGATTGTTCGACGGCTCGGTTCTCTCCGATGACCGTGATGAAGTAGCCGACCTCGGGCCGCTCGCGCACATCACCGCTGGTGGTGAGGATCTCGCGCGTGATCGAGTCCCAACCGGCTCCGGCTGCCAGTCGGTCGCGTAACCAATGATGAAACGATCGCACGCCTTTGACGCCGCGCACGTCGTGATCTCGTTCGCGTCGATTCTGCAAAATGTCGGCGAGTTGCAGCGTCCAATAATCAATCCACTCGGGACGGTTGAGGACTCGATCAACCAGCGCGTCGCGTTTGTGGGGCGATGTGTCTGCGATGAACTCGGCGGTCTCTTCGGGAGAAGGCAGCACACCGAGTGCATCCAGAAAGACGCGACGCACGAACTCGGCATCGCTGCACGGTTCGGATGGCGGCACGTTGAGCGAATGCAGCTTCTCGAAGATGGGGCCATCGACTGGGCTGCGGCGTTCAGCGAATTCAGTTGCGGGAACCTGTCGGTCATACGGCATCGTGAATCGCACGACTTGCACGAGGTTCAAGAAGTGGACTCGGACCGATGCCTCACCGTGAGCTCGCACGTTGACGACTCCCGTCGGAGTGACTCGAAGAAGTGCTTCATCGTTGGAGAAGAATTGAGCGAGCCATGTGACGTCCGTCGTTCGTCCGTCGGCTTCTTTCGCGAGCACTTGCAGCGTGCGAGTGTCGCCGGGTTTGAGGACCGAGGTGGCTGGAGTCACTTCGAGGGCGACTGGCATGGCCTCGTCAGCGATCGGTCCGGGAGTGCGAGCGGCGATCCAATTCGCGAGCGTCTGCCAAGCACGCGAGTCTTTGCGGAATCGAGTCCCGCCTTCATGCATCACGCCGCCGGATGCTTTCTGCAGCAACAGGCTTTCGCCCGGAAACGCGTAGTTGACGCGGCGACCGTTGACCTCGCTGGTGATCCATTCGTGGTCCCATTCCGGGGCATAGCCGCGCAGGCTCAACCGAAATCCGTTTTGCCCGGTGAGCTTGCCGTGGCAACCACCTTGATTGCAGCCGAACTTAGTGAGGATCGGCAGGACTTCGCGTTGAAAGGACGGAGCGGCGTCAGCAGCCGACGCCGACGAGCAAACCGCCCACAGCACGGCGGTAATAACGCGAGCCACAAGAGAAGCGTGGTTTGATTTCATCAGAGCTTCAGTGGGTCCGAGGCGGGAGTAAGAATCCTGACATCACCGGCGCATGAAACGCAGAGCGTGTCGGAGGCGAGCAGGGCGAGAGGTCGAGTCGTAAGTCGGAAGCTCGCGGCTGTCGAGCCTCGATTGCCCGGCGGCGTCGTAAGAACTGATTGGCCACGAAAAGCGCGAAGGTCGGACTTCTGTCGTTCAACGAATCAAAACCAATTAACCGCTGATGGACGCTCATCAAACGCTAATCAAAAGAGGTAGGCGAGAATGACGATCGCCCGGTCTTCATCAGCGTTCCGTCAGCGTTCATCAGCGGTTCAAAATCATTTCTGCGTCGACCACCGCGGATGATCGAAAGAAAATTCTCTTTGCGACTTCTTGTGCTTTTCGTGGCCAATGCCTTGCTCGCTCACCTGCTTTGGCGGCCATGTTCTCAATGTTACTTCGACTTCAGGCCGACCGTGTTGACCGAGATGACTCGGTACTGGTGCGTCTTGCCGGGTTCGGCTTTGGTGTCGGTGTAACGCATCTCGACCAACGGCTGAGTCGGCGTGTCGCTGTAAGACAAGTTCTGAAAGATCGGACGACCGAACGAGTTCTTGCCTTGCTCGGGAGCGTTGGCGAGGAACTGGCCGTCACGCTCGATGATGAAGCTCGCCAGACCGCTTTCGAGGTCCGCGTCAGCTGACCACGTCAGCACGTTGCCCGCGACTTTCAGGTTCGTCGGAGCGGGAGGCTCGGTGGTGTCGGTGACTGCCGAGTCCTGCGTGTATTGCACCCAAGCCTTGGCGATGGGTTCGTTGGGCAACCAGATCGACTTGTCCAAATCACCCGTGAACTTCGCAGCGGGGACAGGAGCAATCACGTTGGGGTCGCCCGCGTTAAGAGGAGCCAACCAACCGTTGCTGGCCGCGAGTGGTTTCAGTGAATCGTTTGGCTGAGCCGGTAATCGCGCACTCAAGCAAGCGTCTAACCACACCATCGCGAGGTAACGTTGGTTGCCGCAGTCGTGGCTCGAAATGGGATCAATCGCCACTCCGATCAACGCGTGCTTGGCCCGCATCTTCAAGAAGAACGCTTCGTTGCCCGGCCATACTCCGGCAAAGCGACTGGCTTTATCGGTGACGCCTTCCTTCGTTCCCAAGTTGACCATCACAGGCACTTGGCAGGCAGCGTCTGAGATCGCGTAAGGAGCTGGCTTGCCTTCAGCAGCGGCGGTCGGTGGCACACCGGATCGCAACCAAGCTGCGGCGACTCGATCCGGATGCAGCAACGTCATGCCACCGGCCCAGTGCCCGCCGCCGCTATGTCCCCACAAGGCCCACGGCACGGTCGCCAGTTCGGGATGATTCGACTTCGCCCCTAAGTCCTTCAACGCTCGTTGAAACACCACATCGGATCCGTTGCGAGGATCACACCACATCTGACAGTTGGCTTTCTCCGGTTGCTCGTAGACGGGACTCAGCAACGCGCAGTCATGCTTCTTGGCCAGAGCTTGCCAATGCAGATCGAACGCTCCGGTCTGGCCGGACTTGCACGAGCCTTCGCCGCAGCCGTGCTGATGGACGACGACGCCGCGCAGCGTCTTGACGTTGGGCGGCAACCACACGGTGTAGCTGGCGGGAAAGATCAGCTCGCCTTCCTTCGTCGAAGCTTCGTAACGGACTCGATAGTACGGCGGGTCGGCAGGCAGCGAGTTCACATACGGCGGCTCTTGAGCCGCAACCGAACCGACCAACACGAAGAACAGCAACACGATCAGACGCATGAGGTTTCCTTGAGAGTGAGTTGAATGAGAGTGAGAGAAAACGCTGTGGCTTCAACCAAGAGGTCCGGCATGAATCGGCGGGGTCAGGCACTTCGGAAATTCGGAAATGGGCAGAGCGAGTCTCGACCGCGTACGAAGTCTTCTACTGCCCCATTCCAAATTTCCGAAGTGCCTGACCTCTCTTACTTGAGATGGTGGCGATCACACGATTGTTGAACCAACATTGCCGAGCGATGGTGCCCTACGAATGACTTATCGTTGACGATTCCGACAAAAGTCGCGGCACCGAAATCGACCGTAGCAGAATTGGTCAGAATTCAGATTCCACAGCCAGCGAGTCTGAAGTCTGACGACTTCAGCTACGACTTGGTTGGAAACGTCAGCGCTTCATCTATTGAATCCTTAACCGAGCAAACAACCGATGCGATTCGTCATTTTTACGTGGTTGGCTTTGTCGATACTTACCGTGAAAGCTGCCGAAGGCACTGCGACTTTCGAAGCGGCGATCGAGATCACTCCGGGAGGTCAGGCTTCTCCCATTCAGCGACATGCCGTGACGCGATTGGTCGATTGGAACAATGACCAACGCTTGGATTTGCTGGTCGGAGATGGTGACGGCCAAGTCTGGATCTTCTTGGCGGACGCTCAGACGAAATGCCGCTGGCAAGCTGGTCGCAAGGTCAAGGCGGCTAGTTCGGAACTGAAGTTCTCGCGCGGCAACACCAGTGCGTGTTGGGTCGATCTGTCGGGTGACGGTCTTCGAGACTTGGTGGTCGCTCACAGTGACAATCAAGTGGCGTGGCTGAAGAACATCGGCACTGCGACCGAGCCTCGTTTGGAGGCTCGTGAACCGGTGCTGGCCGCGACGGGTGAGCTGCAATTGTTGAAAGGATGCGGGGCGAGGTTAGATGCCGGTGACTGCGACGGTGATGGCTTAGTCGATTTGGTGAGCGGTCATTTCTCCGGCGACATCCGCTGGTATCGCAACACCGGGAGCAAGACCGAACCACGCTTCGCTGCCGAGCCCATCGCTCTGACCGAGCGCGGTCGTGCTCGTGCTTTTTCTTACAACGTGCATCCGACGTTGGCTGATCTCAATCAAGATGGTCACGTCGATGTGTTGTACGGCATCAACTGGGGCACCATCGGTTGCTTCATGCGATCGTCATCGGCAGCCAAGACCGCGTTCGATTTTCCGTCGGAGATCTCGCTGGCGTCGGCGGATGGCAAGCTCGATCTACGCTCGATCGCTGGTGACGACACGACACCCACGCTGGGTGATGTGGACGGCGATGGCACCATCGACTTGGTCAGTGGCGGCCACAAGGGCCAGTTGTGGTTGCTGAAAGGTGTGCCGCTGCGACGCTCGTTCGAGGACGTCGAACGGATGTTGGCGGATCACCCGAGTGACCTCGGTGCGACCATGAAGGACGACGAGAAGTTTCGTCGCGCTCTGATTGGTCGACTGCATGGTCTGTATGCGCATTGCGAGGGCTTCGCGACGACTCCTGCTACTCGGCGCCCGGTGCGCGAGTGGTGCCAAACGCTGCTGACCAAGCACCCTCAATGGCTCAAGCACGGACGCATTGATGTCGCTCAGCAGCCGTATGTGCCGTCCGTCGCGTTTCAACTTTGGACAATCATGATGCTCTGTCACGACGGTGATCCCGATGCGACAGACCATCGTCGACGAGTGGCTGATGCGATCGGTTTCCAAGGTCGGCTGCGCGACATCCTCATCGAGTTCGGAACGCTGATCATCGAGAACGGCCGAGCGACGCCGAACCAACAGCAGACGCTCTATAGCTACTTGTCGCAGATCTCACCGGAGCTGTTGCGCGATCGGCGTGTGAACGCGGTGACGGAGGTCATCACGATCGGCGAGTATCTCGGTCCGCGTTTGGATGTTCGAAATGCAGGCGGGGTCAACATCTTCGCGAGTGAATCGGGCAAAGTTGGCAGCAGCGAGAACTCGTTCCCCAAAGACTTCCCTGGCGTGAAGAACGATTACTTCGGATTGGTCTTGGCTCACGAACTGAATCATCGAGTCGATGCGACTCGGTTCATGGCTGTGCCCAAATACAACCTGCAGTACTGGAGGCATCTTCGCAAAGCCTGCGGTCCCGATGTGGCCTTTCGCGACCCCGTAACAAGCCGCATTGATTGGGATGCGACGAAGAAACGCTTTCAAACTGCCGGTCATTGGGACGGCATGGCGACTTCGTGGGATAAAGCTTGGGAGCAGTATTGGCTGACTGGTCCCGGCCAGAAGCGCAACTTCAACGTCTGTCGCAACGAGACCACCTATCGGCCACCGCGCTTCGGCATTCCGTTCTTCTTAGAGACGCGGCAAGAGGCGATTGCGTCGTTGGCCAATCAATACTTCACCGACAGCGACTACATGTTTCGGTTTGCCCTCGATCGCTACCGACGCGGCACAACCGGCACGTTGGACGAATGGCTGTTGATGGCCGACGTGTATTCGATGGATGGCCAGACGACGTGGCTCTACAAGCACGAGAACGGCGACGTGAACCTGCAACGGCACTCGACTCCGCTGGAACGTGACGCTCAAGGCCACATCCGCCGCATCACGGTCGATGGTCGAGACTATGAGTTCGAGCTGGACCCAGAAGGACTCGTCGAACGCGTCTTCGAGATCACGAAGCAAGGTCGCCAAGCGGTGCCGCGTTCGTAGAAAGCAGTTCGATGAGACGGAGACGATGACTCTCTCGCCTCGAAGTTGGGCGCTCGTTGATCTTCACTTAAGGGTTGCCGCTCATGTGGAAACTGTTGCTGACGGTTGGCTGTTCTTGCTTCTGTGCGATCGCTGTGATGTCGAGCGATTGCTTGGCGATTGAGCGGCGGCCGAATGGGATTGTGGTGTTGATTGACGACATGGGTTCGGCAGACCTGTCGTGCTTTGGGGGCACGGTCGTAAAGACTCCGCACTTGGATCGCTTGGCTGAGGAAGGGCTGAGGTTCCGCAGCTTCTACGTGAATGCACCGATCTGCTCGCCGTCGCGCGTGGCTTTGACGACGGGGCAGTATCCGCATCGCTGGCGCATTACGTCGTACCTCGATAATCGGAAGGCCAACGAGCAACGTGGAGTCGCTCAATGGTTGGACCTGAAGGCACCAGTGCTTGCTCGCGAGTTGCAGCGCGGCGGTTATGCGACGGGCCATTTCGGCAAGTGGCACATGGGCGGTCAACGGGATGTGGCTGATGCGCCGCTGATTACCGAGTACGGCTTTGAGGCTTCGCTGACGAACTTCGAAGGACTTGGTCCGCGTGTGTTGCCGCTGCTGGATGCCTTTGATGGTAAGCCTGCTCGCAAGCATGATCTCGGGTCCGCGACGCTCGGACGCGGGACGATTCAATGGGCAGAGCGATCCACAATCACCGGCGAGTTTGTGAAGTCCGCTGTCGAGTTCATTGACCGAACTCAGGCAACCGCGACTGATGGCAAAGCGGCTCGTCCCTTCTACATCAATGTGTGGCCGGATGATGTTCACTCGCCGTTCTTCCCTTCGCAGGTTGGGCGAGCAGGCAAGAACGGCAACAAGCGAGCGTTGTATTACGAGGTGTTGGCTGAGATGGATCGCCAACTGGGCGTGCTCTTTGAGAGCGTTCGTAAAGATCCCGCGCTAAGAGACAACACACTCATTTTGGTGATGTCGGATAACGGCCATGAGGACGGTGCGGGCTCGTCGACGCCGCTGCGTGGCGGCAAGACTTGGCTGTATGAAGGTGGCATTCGCTCGCCGTTGATCGCATGGGCTCCGGGCATGATGGCTCGCGATGCCGTGGGCGAAATCAATGCGGACTCGATCTTCTGCGCGCTTGATCTCAATCGCTCGTTGTATGCAGTCACCCAAACGCTGCTGCCAATTGGCACCACACTCGATGGCGAAGATCTGTCGGCAACTCTCTTAGGGCATTCTTCGAAGAGTCGCAGTGCTCCCATCTTTTGGCGGCGTCCGCCCGATCGTCCGGGAACTATCGAGCAAGACAATCCTGACTTGGGCGTGCGCGATGGCCGCTGGAAGTTCTGCATGAACTACGACGGCTCGGAGCCTCAATTGTTTGACCTAACGGCCGATGTTTCGGAGAGTCGAAATCTCGTCGCGGAACATCCCGAAACGGCGCAGCGACTTCGTTCGCTGGTCGACGCCTGGAACTCGCAATTGCCGACCGATGCAGGGAGCGTGAAGCCGTAATCGCAGATGAACTCGATGCGTAAGTCAGAAGAGGCATCTCGCAGAGTTGCGGAGTTCGCCGAGACAGGCAGGACGGCGATTGAGTTTGCAGTCAGGTCTCGGCATCTCAAGTTGAGTTGATGAGAGCAACGCGATCGATCAGGACTCAGATTGTTGCCAGTAGTCGCGGACGGAGCTCATCAGGTCGAGGTCGATGAGTTCTTGCTCGATGCTTTCGTTGCTGGGGTTGTGCAACGTCTGACGCACTTCATCGATGACGAGTTTGGCGAAGTGTTGTCTTGCTCGACGGAGCTGCTGGCGAAAGGCGTCAGCTCGATAAGGACGTCCGAGTTGTTCCGACAATCGATGGGCCAATGTTTCCGAACTGGCTTCGGCATCGGCGGTCACCAGCTTCAGGATGGAATAATGCAGACTCTCGGGCGATTGACGCTGATGAAGTTCGAGGGCTTGCCAGGCTCGATCAAGCACACACTCACGCCACTGCTGGGACCATTCTTGGTCGGCAGATGAGTCCGGCTGAGCGAGTGCTTCGAGTAGTTCGTCTTACATTTGCAGGGGCCGGCGTTTCCGCAAATAGCTGAGCGTGACATAGCGCACGGCGGCTTTCAGGTAGTCTCGAAAACGACTACGCGAAACGTTCTCGGGGCAGAAGCCTTTGTCGAACACTTTGAGCAGAAAGTCTTGTGCGACTTCTTCAGCGTCGTGCTGATCGCGAACCAATGCGGCGACGTACTTCTGGATTGCTCGCGCGTAACGCATCACGAACTGCACCGGGTTGTTGATCATCGGCCAGCAGGTCGAGATCTGCTCAAGCATCGAGAGCGGCTTGGAATTGAAACTACTGCCGGATGACTGATCGCTCATGCCAAGAATTCCCTCGGGCTGTTAGTTCGTCTGCGGTCTATGGCGCTGTCGTTGTGGCTGGCACGAACTTCCAAAGTTGGACATACCCGCCGTCGTAGGCTGTGCCTTTTCCCCCACATGTCGCCAGCAGTCGACCGTCAGTAGAGATCGCCATGTGGCTGGCTCCGGCATAAGTGTCTTGTTGGAACTTCCCCAGATAGGCGTCCGCACGAACGTCGTAAACTCGGATGGCGCCGTTCCAATCTCCGTTGACGATCGCCAAACCAGGCCGCCTTGTCAGCATCGTTCGCGCGTCGTTGTCGGCACCCGATTGCAGTGGCTTGGCCGTGGAATTCGGCTGTGAGAACTCCCACACATGCAAGCCTTTATCGCCCTTGCCGCCAAACACCACAGACGAGTTATCTGGCATAAAGGCGACCGACATCAGCTCATGCTGACTGATTGAGAGACGCGTACTCGCGGCACCGGTAGATGCATCCCAGATCCCGATGGATGGAATCCAACTCGTCGCGGCTAACCAACGGCTGTCGCTGGAGAATGCCAAGCAATAGACCATGTAACTCGCAAAGCCTTGCAGTTGCCCCGAGTTGGAAAGCTCGGCGATGCGTCGCGCGCCTTTGGCATCCAGTTCATAAAGCTCGATGGAGTTATTCGTACTGACGGCCAGTCGCTCGCCATTCGGACTGATCGCGATCGAGAGGACAGCTTCACCGAACTTGTTGACCTCGATCGGTGGTTGGTCGCGATCCAATCGCCATAAACGCACGACCTTGTTGGAGCCGCCGGCTGCTAACCATTGCGAGCTGACTGCGACGGCATCAACGTCGGCACCGTCGGAAGAGACGACGAACTCACGCGTGACCTTGCGAGTGTCGATGCTCCATCCCAAGACGCTGCCGCCGCGTTGAGCTGTGAAGAGCGACTTGCCGTCTCTGGAGAATGCGACACTTCGGACTTCAGCACGCAGACCAGGGAAGTCGCCGATGAACTGCAACGAATTGCCTAACTCATTCGCGGCAAGTGATTGGGCCGTTGACGGCTCGTCATCTGATGCCGCCGGCCCCGTCCGTTGAAGGTTCAGTGAGCCGGTTCGAGGCTTCATGAAGAACGACCAAATCAAGCCGCCTGTAACAAGCATTGCAGCGACACAGGCGATGGCGACGTTTCGCGAAAGCACCTGGCGAGTACGCCGTGGCGCTCGAGTGCTCGTGATGGTTGTGGCGAGTCGATCGCTGACTTGTGTGACTTCTCCAGATGCAGGCGTTGAAGTCACGGTCGAACTCGACTGAATCCGCGTGTCCAATGAGGGCGGTATCGAGACCTTGGGTAGTTCGGTCAGTGTGACTGGAGAGAATTCGTTGGTCGGCTCTTGAGCCAACAGGGGCGACAGTGCTGCAAGCATTTCGTCGGCGGACTGGAATCGATCGCTGCGGTTCTTGGCCATCGCTCGCATTGCGACTTGCGCACAACCATCTGGCACATCGACTCTGAGCGTGCGCGGGTCGGGCGTGGGCTTGGAGCAATGCGCGAACATGACCTGCAGCGGGTTCGCGTCGGCATAGGGTGGTTGGCCCGTGAGTAGGGCGTAGTACGTGGCTCCTAACGAATACAAATCGCTGCGAGGATCAAGCGGCTCGCCTTGGCATTGCTCGGGACTCATGAAGTGCGGAGTACCCAGAATCGTGCCGGACTTAGTGAGAGGATTGGCAACATTGAGCGAGGCTTCAGCAGCCTTCGCCAATCCGAAGTCCGCGAGTTTCACCAGACCACTTTGAGTCTGCATGATGTTGGACGGCTTGATGTCGCGATGCACTAAGTTCGCTGTGTGTGCTGCGGCTAAGCCTCGGCACGCTTCGGTAATAATCCAGGTTGCCTCGTACCAAGTCAGCGGACCATCGGCCAAAAGGTCTGCCGCCGTGCAGCCATCGACCCACTCCATGACCAGGAACGTGAAGCCTCGCTGCTGGTCGACATCATGCACCAAGACCACGTTGGGATGATTGAGTCGCGCGGCGTTGCGAGCTTCTCTTAGAAACCTTCTGACTGCGTCCGGGTTGGAAGCCAGTTCTTTCGGCAACAGCTTGATCACGACATCTCGTTGCAAGCGTGTGTCGGTGGCCAAATAGACGACCCCCATGCCGCCTTGTCCCAGCTTGGACTTCAGCAGGTACTTCCCCAATCGCTTGTCGTCATCAGTCGCCATGTCAGAGATGTCGTTACTTCAAGACGGGTAATGCGAAGACCATGCGCTCGATGTGTCTTTGGGCAAGAACATGGAGCATGGTCTGAACTCGATGGAACAACGATTACCGTCGCCCGTCGCGTTCAACCCACTTATAGGCACGCTTCGCATTCAGCGAACAGAACTGACGAGTGGCTTGCTCGCCGCGTTCGAAGGCGTATTCCAACGAGATGCGTTGCAAGGTCTCGTAGTCCGATGCTCGCTCTGAAACCGGCCAGTTGCTGCCGTAGATGACTCGATCGTCACCGAATGCGTTCCAAACGACGTCGATGTAGGGGCGATAGAAGTCGAGAGTGTTGGGAGCGGTTTGACCGTCACGGGCTGCTCCTTCCACCATCGCCGAGATTTTGCAGAAGACATTGGAGTGCTTGGCCGCAGCCACGATGCCTGCCTGCCAGTCGGCCGGTGGCGCGTCCTTCTTGCACTGCACATTGCCAATGTGATTGAGTACCAACCGGAGCGATGGCAATTTGGGAGCAAGCTCGGCCAATGCTGCGGGAGTGTCCGGTCCGCCATTCACATCCAGTGACAGATCGAGATCCGCCATTCGTTTGAGATCGGCAAAGTCATTCTTTTGTAATAATTGCTTCACGAGCGTCACGCTCACTCGGATGCCTCGGAACAACGGATTCACGGCGAAGCGATTGAGTTGCTTGGCAAACTCGGGTTCGCCGGGTTTGAGATTGCCGACGATCCCGACCACAAACGGATCATCCTTGCTGATGTCGAGCAGCCATTGGTTGTCTTCCACGACCGGAGAGGCTTCGACGATGACTGTCCCGGTCACTTTGCGGAATTGCTTTAGCTCTCGCAGGTGCTTGGGCAAAACCGTGCGATACAGCGACGTGCCTTTGCCTGGCCACGGAATTCCTTCGGGGCGGGTGGGGTCATAGAAGTGAGTATGGCAATCGATGATGTCCAACTTGTCGGGACCATCTTTGGCCAACAGATCCGACAAAGACCAACTCGCCAAGCTCGCTGCGGAACACGCGAGGAAAGAACGCCGTTGCATACAGAAACTCCTCAAGTGAGAGATTGAGTGCCAAACATGGGGCTTAGGGTTTAGTTGTCGGCCAGAGTTGTTGGAGGTCGTAACGAGTCAGACGGATCGAAGGTGACTCGATCGTAGACCTCGGCAAACGACAACGTGACGTCGATCGACGGCAGATGAATGGTCGATGCAAGTCCAATGACCGGCGTCAGCGTCCAAGTTTCGTCTGCGTTGCGGACATAGCGTTCGATCGACGGCGATTTTTGCGAGACCAGCACATACTCACGCAGTGATGGAATCTGGCGGTAGTACTCAAACTTCTTGCCGCGATCGAATGCTTCGGTCGAGTCTGACAAGACTTCTATCAGCAAGACGGGGTTAGTGATCGTGTCTCGTCGGGTATCCGCGAATTGAAGTTCGCCACACACGACGCTGATGTCGGGGTAGGAGTAGAGCCCGTTAGGCGAAGTCTGAACTCGCAGGTCGCTATCGAACGCCGTGTATGGGCGACTTTTGAGTTGGCTGCTCAGTTCCCCAGCGAGGTTCATCTTAATGAGACTGTGTTGTGGACTTCCTCCCGACATCGCGAACATTTCGCCATTGAAGAACTCATGGCGCAACTCAGCGGCTCGTTCGATCTCTAGGAACTCTTCGGGCGTCAGTCGTTTGGCGAGTTGAGGCAGTGCCATTGTCGTTCCCTTGAGAAGGCAGGATCAGGCTCGTTGTCGATTGAGTTTAGTGAGTCGTCCGCGCGAACGAACTCATGGGCAGTTCGATGTCGAAAGCCGAAGATCGTGAAATCGACTTGAGCCACTATTCGTAGGCGACTGCTCGTTGCCATACTTCGAGCCGTGGTTATCGACTCTGATTGCTGGTCGTTAACGGCTTGAATTCAATTCCCTCCCCAACACAAAACTCTTGAAGTCATGCCGAATATTGTGCCTCGCAGGTCCGGTCGAATTGGAGAGCCGAACTTCATTCCGCTGGCTTTAGCCTGTTTGGTCGGGGGCGTTTTTGTCGGCATAGTTGTTCTCATCGCCATGAAACTGAGGTCGTGGAATCGCAAAGATTCCGACGATGCCGCCGATCGCGACCAAATGCTGCTCCAATTCCATGAACTCAAGCGACAAGGTGGGCTCTCCGAAGACGAATACCGATCCATCAGGGGGCGTTTGGTGGCTCCCTCAGCCTCCTCACCCAACGGAATGGAGTCTGTCGCATCAGAAGGTATGGCACTCACGGATGGCGAGTCGGCAGAGGCTGACTCGCAGCCGCAAGATCCTCTTGCGGAAAAAGCTGATTCATGACGTAACCAGCCAGTGCCAATCTGGGGGCGGAGTCGCCCCGATCCAATCCTCCGATTGACAGCGCTGAAGGAACTCGAATGCCCACAGGAAAAGACTTCGGGACTGGTAAGGGTGGCACTTCCGGGAAGAAGAACGCGAATTGTTCCTTCTGCCGTAAGAGCTACCGAGAAGTTGGCCCGCTCGTGGAAGGCCCGGACGATGTTTACGTCTGCGGTGACTGTATCGAGCTGTGCCAGTCGATTCTGGAACAAGAGCGAAAGCGACGTGGCGAGCCCAAGAAGCTCTTCAATCGCGTCCCGACTCCTCGCGAAATTGTTTCGCACCTCGACAACTACATCATCGGCCAAGCCGACACCAAACGCAGTTTGGCTGTGGCGGTCCACAACCACTACAAGCGGTTGATGCTGGTGGCCGAAGGCGATTCGGATGTTGAAATCGAGAAATCGAACATCCTGATGATCGGCCCCACCGGCTGCGGCAAGACGTTGATGGCTCGCACGCTGGCGAAGTTCTTACAGGTGCCGTTCGCCATCGGTGATGCGACCACTCTGACCGAAGCTGGCTATGTCGGTGAAGACGTCGAGAACCTGCTGCTGAAGCTGCTCCATGCTGCAGACTTCGATGTCGAAGCGGCTCAACGCGGCATCATCTTCATCGACGAAATCGACAAGATTGGAAAGACGAGCAACAACGTCTCCATTACTCGCGATGTCTCTGGCGAAGGCGTGCAGCAAGCACTGCTGAAAATGATTGAAGGCACTGTTTCGAACGTGCCTCCTCAAGGCGGTCGCAAGCATCCCGAGCAGCACTACATCCAAGTTGATACCTCGAACATTTTGTTCGTCGTCGGCGGAACGTTCGTCGGTTTGGAGAAAATCATCTCCAAGCGGCTTGGTCGCAAGATGATTGGTTTCGGCGTCTGTCAGCAGGCTCAAGAAGAGGAACGCCGCAACTTGCTGAAGGAAGTCGGCGTCGAGGACTTGATCGAGTTCGGAATGATCCCCGAATTCGTCGGTCGTCTGCCGGTACTGACAACGTTGGAGAAGCTTCGCGAAGAAGACCTTGTTCGCATCTTGAAAGAGCCCAAGAACGCTCTCATTCGGCAGTACCAAAAGTTCTTCGAGATGGAAGGTGCTCAAGTCGAATTCACCGACTGTGCTTTGCACGAGATTGCGAGCATCGCGATTCGCAAAGAGACGGGAGCACGCGGTCTGCGAGGCGTTGTTGAAGACGCGATCTTCGACCTCTTGTTTGAGCTGCCAGAAGTTGGTCGCGGCCGTAAGTTCGTGATCACTCGCGAGATTATTCGAGGCGAGAAGCCTCTCATGCCGGGCAGTGCGGCAGCTTAATTCTTCGCTGCAATCAGTCCGTTCATAAAGCAACAGGGCGGAAGTTGATGACTCCAATCATCGACTTCCGCCCTGCTTGTTTTGATCGCGATGTCGTTGCCGTGGACGCATGGAACAAACGAGGTTTGAACCATCGTGACCGACGGAATGACGACGATCTTACTTCTTCTCGTCCTTCGCAAACTGCGGCAGCTTCGACAGGAACTTCTCAGGCTCCTTTTTGAATGCCGCCGGGCAACCTGGACAGCAGAAGTAGACCTTCTTGCCTTGGTGCTCGACGACTTGAGCGGCGTTCAACGGCTTGCCACTGACGGGGCAAGACGTCTGCAACGTGAAGGCTTTGTCGAAGTTGGCAAACGCGACTTTGGCTTTGTCGTCAGCGTTTTCGAACTCGCCTTTGCAGCTTTCGCAGCAAAAGGCGACGTCAGCTTTGCCAAGCTTGGCGGTCGCAGTGGTATCGAATGGTTTGCCATTCATCAGGCAACCGACTTGAGTGATCTGAGAGGTTTCGAGCCACTGCTGCTTAACCTTCAGGTCGAACTTCTTGGGATCGGCTTTGAAGGCTTTCGGGCAGTTGGGACAGCAGAAATAGACCTCTTTGCCGCCAACTTTCTCAACAATCTCTTTCTTGGCCGGGCCGCCAGACACGACGCATGTGGTGTCGAATTTCTTCTCGGTCTCTTTGTCAGCCAAAACGTTGGCTGCCAGCAAACCGCCTGCGAGACCAACAACGGACAGCACGCTCAATACGCGACGAATCATGGAATGACTCCTGGTGGGAATTGGATGAGTGAGTTGGTTCGACGCCACGACGAGGGCGAAGACCAAATGTTGAACTAAGCGATGAAGAACTCAGTTCGAAACTCATGCCAACCAAGAGCAGTGCTTTAAGCGGATGTCTCGCCCTGATGAAACTGGCGCTGCGAAAACAAAGCGGTGTGTTTCAATCGAGCGTTCAGCGATTTCGTGGAAGCAGAATCGCTCTGGATCTTGCAGCACGGGTAGTTCGCTGGCCGTGCGACGAGACGTCATCGGCACCGACTTCAATTCGCTGCGACAATCACAATTGCGATGGATGGAACTCGCCGGCGGTAACTCGGCTTCAGGCTGATTCGACTTTGCTCGGCAGCGTGGACACCCGCCCGTGGCCGGCTTTGTCGCGACCTTCTTGGTCGAGGATGCCACGCTCATCTCGCCCATTCGAACCGAGCAACAACAATCTCGCCACGCGGCACTCAGCGGTTGCGTCAGCAACAGCAGCACCAAAGTCAGTGACCAGAATGTTGAGCGAGACGACATCAGAGACTCACTGGGAGTTAGCAATTCAAGACTGCACGAGGTCCAGTCGACGCCACGGGATGCTAGGCGAGTCACTCGGGCTGGCAACAGACCAACGGAGTTTCACGCCTTAAGAAGCTTGGGCTCTCCGCCAATCGCGTTGAATCTTGGGATGTAGAGGCCGTTGCCGAGTAGAGCGTCGATTGCGGCCTTCAGGTCTCTTCTCTGCGTTCTCTGTTTCTCTGTGGTGAAAGAATTCTTTACCGCAGAGCAGCAGAGAACGCAGAGAGCTTTCATCAACTGGTCGTAATCCGCTGGAAGAACCGACCCTCCGCCTCTGGTATTGATTCCGATGAAAGCGCCTCGTCATCCCAACCCATAGAGGTATTCAACAGAGTTGGCGGAGAGCCGAAACTTGGTGCTGTCGTGCAGTTCAGGGCTGAATTACAGGCATTTTGAATCAACTGCGAATGCACGAGATCAGCAATTCCGAGCGATCACGGAGTCATGTCAAAGTTTGCCGGTCAGGGTAACCCTGCTTGCCAGCGGAGCTTTCCCGATGTTGCCGGTCACTCCGCGATTGGCGGTCGTAGAGGCAGCAAGCGGTCGAGTCAGACCGAGCATTCGGCACAGCCGATACTTCCCCTGCGAGGCTCATACGACGACTTCACAGAGTCGACGGTAACGAGCGCAAGGACGCGCGGAGCCTGCATTGAGTCGGAAGCAAAGTGACTCGAACGAGTCGCGGCGTTGGGTGGCAATCCAGCGTCGAGACTGTGCTTGCACGACACCACAACACACACACACACACACACACCGCCGGCACGAGTAGTCTTGGTCCTCACAACACCGGGAACGTGGCGGCACATCAAGGAAGCCGAGTACGCAGTCACGCGCGGACTCACTCATGCCACGGAGGAAACCATGCTTCGAATCACTCTCGCGACGCTTGTCGCCGGGTTAGTGAGCTGCGCGGCTGCGACCGCTCATGCTCAGAACCCGTATGTGGGTCAGGCGCCTTACGCGCATTCGACCTTCAGCTACCCCTACACACCGGCGCTTACGGCGCCAGTGCGACAAGGCCCCGGTCAGATTCAGCAGTACCCGCAGTTGAACGCACCTCTGTATCCAAGTCCGCGTCAGGACATTCCGGTGCAAGTCGGCGGGACGATGATCACCAATCAAGCCTTTGCACCTCACGAGATGCTTTACGCTCACGAGTACAAGGGCCTCTATCCCCCGTTCTATTACCGAGTGAAAGGCAGCTGGCTGTGGACTCCGTTTGGCGTCGAGTCTCACGACAAGTGGGAGTTGATGGGCACGGAAGTCAAAGTGAAGTACCGCTCGAACTACTCATTGTTTTCGGGCTTCACTCCGCCGGTTAGTTACTAACGAGTCTTGAACTCAACGTGTTGCGCTGCGGCCATCAAGGTTGCAGTTCAGTCCGATGAGTCGCCCCAATTCGCTGCTTATTGATTCGTCTCGCGTTGAGCATGAGCAGGCAGGACGCCGGCTCGCATACGACACTCGGTAGATCAAGGAAGAGAATCATGCTGATCCGCATGTTTGGTCGCATCGCAGGAGTGACTGCGATTATTGCTTCGGCGATGAGCGCTGCTCATGCCATTGAGCCGTTTGAAATTCGTTCTGCTGAATCCGAGCCCGTCTTCACTCAGGCTGCGGTGTCATCGTCCAGCGAGGACGGTGTGGCGAGCGTGAGAATGGCTGGCTTCTATCAAAACGCCGGTGGACCAGCCTGTGGTCCGGGCGGTAACTGTGGCCCGATGGCGGGACCGGCTTGCGGTCCCAATGGTTGCCGCGATTACATGGTCTCGCCCTACGCGAGTTACGGTCCTTGTCCCGGTGGTTGCCCGACGGCCTATCGTCACGCCCAACCCGGAGCTGACTGCTATGCCGGTCGGCCTTACACGCTCGGGGACTTGGGTAGCGATTTAGGCTGGTGCAAATCGCACTGCGATGAGGTCAATCCTCTGAGCTGCAAGAACCTCAACTGTGCTTATCAAGGCAGTGCTCTGCAGCAGTGGTGGTGCGACGAAAAGATGAAGTACCAATGCAACCGCGCTTATCGCAATCAAGTGTGGGGCGCGCATCTGCATAACAAGTTCAACTACTTCTGCCCGTCGGGGAATGGCGGCAAAGGCACTCCGCTCTTTGGTCACTACAGCCGCGTGATCGCTCAAGAGCCGGGCTACTACGACATTCGCGACAAGCAAGTCTATGGCTCGGCGATGAACGGTGTGCCCACAGCAGTGCCGCTCGCGCCCAATGTTCGCCACCAATACAACTACGGTTGGGGCACGCCTTCGAGCCGCCTCACTCCGATCTCCACGATCGTTCCGCCGCAGTAGTCCAAATCGTTCGGCATGCTGAGTGTGTCTCCATCAGGTTGGACTTGGTGGGGACAATTGGCACCGCTTTCTTTCATTGGCTCCGAATCGACCGATCGAAGTATCCGTAGCTCGACTCTCCGAGCCGAGCGTTTTCACAAACGGCTGGGCTCATTGAGTCAGGCTACGAATCACGTCATAGGAATCCGACTATGGTCAAGAACCTGTTTCTGAAGATGACCGTGCTTTCGGTCACGGGACTAGGAGCATTCACTCCAATCCTGCGTGCTCAAGAAGGAGTCGCTCGTCCGGCTCCCGCTCCTTATCAAAACGGCTATTACAACCAGAACTATTACATCGTGTCGCCGAACTACTCGACGCCACGAGTGAACCCGACTTATTGGACCAAGCTGCATTGCCCACTGCATCAGCGAGACTACTGTGATCCGTGCTCTCAGGATCAACACGGGCTCTGGACGCCTCCGGTTGTGCGCTGGGTTGTTGATCCAAACTATTACACCGTTGCCCCGGACTATGGCTGGAGCGAGCCCGGCAAGTGGCCGATCGTGCGACGTAGCCCTGTCTATAACAAATACACCCCCGATGTTTGGTACGGCACGGGACGAGGCGGAGCACAGCCGGGGGCTCAGGCTTATCCAGTCATCGCAACGCCAACCGATACGACTCAGTTGGGTTATTACTACCAAACGGTGCCTCAGTGGCAGCCGAATCCTCGCATGATTCCGCCGCCACCGAATCCAAGCACCATGATGTATCGACCCTATGAGCTTGGTCCCGATGGTTCGTATCGTCGCTGGGTTCCACTGCGAAATGCGTGGGTGCCAATCAATCAGATCCCCACAAGTTATTCGTCGGCTCCCACGCCACAGCCTCAACCGGTGATTCAGCAGCCTGCTCCTGTTACCCAACCGGAAGCGGCGCCGATGCCCAAGGCCGAACAGCCTCCTGTTCCGCCTCCACCACCAGCGGTTCCAGCTCCTGAAGCTTCGAACGAAGTTGAGCCCGGTGGCGGTGCGATTCGTAAGGCGAGCTTCATTCAACGAGTCTTCAGTCGGAAATGAAGCATCCTCGGAAATGACATGAGCCGGTCGTCACTGACTGCTCTTGAGAATGCGTGTGTGTGTTCCTCCTGTGGCGAACGGCCAGCCGATGTATGTCGGCTGGCCGTTTTGCATTTCATCAGCAGTCATTCGGCGTCATCGTTTGGGCTCGCTACTCCAGGCCACTCAACTGCAACCTGATTCCTCACCTGCATCAACGAAGCCATGTCGCTCATCTTTCGACCATATCAAGACTCCGATCTGCCAACGCTGAAGTCGATCATGGTGGAAGCATTCAACGGAGTGTCGATTGACCAAGGCATCGAACGTGAGTTTGGAGTCGTTCAAGGTCACGACTGGCAATGGCGGAAGGCTCGCCATTTAGACGACGACGTCCGCCGCGACCGCGAAGGCATTATGGTCGCGGAACAGGACGGGCGCATTGTTGGCTTTGTCAGTACATGGCTCGATCGGGAAGCGGGTATTGGTCACATCCCCAACATCTCAATCGTGCCGGATTGCCGAGGCCACGGCATTGGTCGACAGCTTTTGGAACTGGCAAAGGATCGCTTCCGAAAAGCCGGACTCACGCACGCCAAGATCGAGACCTTGCAGCAGAACGAGATCGGCAATCACCTCTATCGCGCTGTCGGCTTTCGTCCGGTCGCTCAGCAAGTGCATTTCGTAGCCGAGCTTTGACCGTCGTCGCGAGTTGTCCGCAGGGTGCCAATCTCAGTCGCGGAGCGACTGAGCTACGTAGGCGAGTCGCTCCGCGGCTCGCAGGATCGAAGTGACACAACAACGGCGCCTTTGACCTACATTGCGCTAATTCCTCGCCAAGCTCCGCTCTTTCAAGTTGCGACTAATGACCACGACCGCCTCGATCACGAGCAGGATCGACAGCGCGAACAAGATCGAACTGAGCGGACCATTGGGATCAAACTTGCCGCCCGAAGTCAGTTGCTTGATCCACTTGAAGAGGAACATGCCCAGCGATGTCATCGTCACGATGATCATGAAGGCGGCTGGCACGGCGGTGTACCACCAAGTCTTGCCATTTCGCAGCAGCCACACCGTCACGCCCAGCAGAGTTAGAGCCGCCAACATCTGATTCGCAGTTCCGAACAACGTCCAAAAGATCTTCCATGCCGGGACGACGGCGCCGGTGGCGGGGTCGGTCATTGTCTGTAAGACCAAGTACAGAGGTGGCAAGAGCGTGATCAGAGTGCAGACATTGCGTCCGGTGCGAGTCTGCCAACCGCTGACCTCTTGCAGGACGTAACGGCCCAGTCTCGTGCAGACATCGAGCGTGTCGTAGATGAAGGTCGCAAACGCCAGCAGCGAAAAGTTGAAGAGGTAGGCTCGTGCGGTATCAAATTCGATGTTGGCCATTTGAGCCAATCGAGCGATGAAGATCGAAACGCCGCTCGCAAAGATCTGATCGGGACTGCCTGTCGCTTCAGACTTGTTGAGGATCATCACGCACGACAGCGAGATCACAGCAACGAAGCCTTCCAGCAACATGCTGCCGATCGCCACAGGACGCGCATCGGATTCGACTCGAAGCTGCTTGGATGATGTGCCCGAGCTGATGATTGAGTGGAACCCACTGCAGGCACCGCACGCGATCGTGACGAACAAGATCGGGAAGATCGGCATGGGCACGCCTTGGGCATTCAGCGGAGCAAAGCTGGTGAAGGCCGGATACTTCACCTCGGGAACACCACCAAAGAAGCTGCCCACCACGATGCCTAAGAAGGCTGCGGCAATCGTCACTGTTAGGAAGTAGCCACCCAAGAACCCTCGCGGTTGCAGCAGTGCCCAGACTGGAACAATCGACGCGACGAAGCAGTAACCCAGCAAGAGGACGTCCCAAGTTTTTGTCGGAGTTAATCCAAACAAGCTCGGCATCGTCAGGGGCATCATGGGACCGGCCCAAATCGTCAGCAGCACCAGCGGCATGAAGATCGCCGTGGCCATGTTCAAGGACATCTTCGTGTACTTGAGCACGAAGCCCATGACGATCGCGAGCCCCAGATACATCATCGACGAGCTGGCGGCGGCGGCACCTTCGGCCAACTTCTTGGCGACATTGGCGTCGAACTTCGCCAGCTCTTCTGCGGTGGCATTGGCTGTTGCTTTCGGAACTGTTGGAGCAAAGGTGCCCGCAGTGAGATCCGTGAAGGCCACGATGATGTAGACCAACGCAATCCAGACGAAGGTCAGGAATAGCAAGTACGAACGGCGGCTCATGTTCTCTCGCACGACTTCGGCGATGGATCGAGCCTTATGTCGCACCGAGGCAATCAGCGACGTGATGTCATGCACTGAGCCGATGAAGATGCAGCCGATCAAAATCCAGATCACTGCCGGCAGCCAACCAAACCAAATGCCTGCCAAGATCGGTCCCACGATCGGTCCCGCCGCCGCGATCGCCGAGAAGTGCTGTGAGAACAAATACGGAGCCGAAGTCGGGACAAAGTCCTCACCATCGTTGATCTCGCAAGCGGGCGTCGGCACGTCGTCTCGCAGTTCGAGTTTCTTCGCGACCCAACGGCCATAAGTGAAATAGGCGGTCGTCAGAATCGCGCCAGTGCTGACGGTCAAGGTGAGCAGATTCATGCGGGTGTTCTCGCAGAAAGCCGGTAGAAAAGTTGATTGCGAACTCGTGTCACTCGCGATCATCGAGCGGCTTTGTATCGGGCTAAGGCCGCGCTTCTCAATCGCTGACGTCCGAGATCTATAGAGGATCAAGAAACGTATTGTTCTCACGCGGTCGGTTCAGGCTCGGCGTTGCAGATGTCTCTTCGAACTGCTGATGAGCTGCGTTGCCAGTGTTCTGGAGCGGCCATACAAAGCCGCCCGAATTTCAGGCATTGGATAGGGACGCATGACAGGTCAGGGACAGGAATCACCGGGAAGTCCGCAGCAGGTTTACGAGAACCGCCGCGCTACTTTGCGCATCGAGTTAGCCGCACTCGATCAACGCGATCGTAACTTTGCCACTGCTCGAGGAGTGTTGTTCTTGGGCGGCGTTTTCATCACGTGGCGCACGCTGTTCGATGGCCTCAGCGGCTTTTGGTTGCTGCCTCCGGTGGCGGTGTTTGTTGTGCTCGCCGCGATGCATAACCGAGTCGCTCGTCGGCTCGCACGTAGTCGCCGCGCGATTGCGTTTTACGACCGAGCCTTAGATCGCATCGCTGATCGTTGGCACGGAGTTGGAGCCTCCGGGCAGAGGTATCTCAATCACGAACACGCTTACGCCAGTGACCTCGACATCTTTGGCGAACGATCTTTGTTTCAACTGTTGTGCGGTTCGCGCACTCGCATTGGCGAAGACCTGCTGGCGGCGTGGCTCTCGCAATCAGCCGAGGCCAAGACGGTGCTGGAGCGACAGGAGTCGGTCCGCGAGCTGCGCGATCAAATGCCATTTCGAGAAGAACTGGCTTTGCTGGACGCTGAAGTTCACGACGAACTTGACCAGAACAAACTTCGCGAGTGGGTTCTGGAACCGGCCTCGCCGTTTAGTGCCAAGAGTCGGATCACCGCCATCACGCTCGGAGTCTGTGCCGCAGCGAGTTTGATTTACCACTTATGTGGCGGCTTGATTTCGGTGTTTCTCACCGTGTTGGTCGTCGAGATCGTCTTCTACTCGCGTTTCATTGGCGACATCCGTCACATCGCCCAATCTGCAGATGACGCCGGGTCGGGACTGGCCATCTTGGGCCAAGTGCTGCAGTTGATTGAACGGCAGCAATTCCAATCGGCGGGTTTGGTTCGAGCACGTGCTTCGCTGGATGTGGAAGGTCATGTCCCGTCTTGGCAGATCCATCGGCTGCGCAACCAGATTCAGAATTTGAACGCTTGCCTGCAGAACCAATTCTTCGCTCCGTTGGGGTTCCTCTTTGGGATGCCTATCGAGCTGGCTCATCGCGTGGAGATGTGGCGTGAAATCGTCGGGCCGCACATCAACGACTGGCTGCAAGCCGTCGCTGAGATCGAAACGCTGACATCACTCTCCGGCTACGCCTTCGAACATCCAGACGATGTCTTCCCGGAGCTGACTCCTGAAGAGGATGGCCTGTGCTTCGATGCGGTCGAGATCGGACATCCTCTGATTCCCGCGGCCAAGTGCATCCGAAACAACGTCAAGTTGGGACGTGACATGCCCCTGATCATGATCAGCGGATCGAACATGTCGGGTAAGAGCACGCTGCTGCGGACGATTGGTATTTCGGCTGTGCTGGCTTGGGCGGGGGCTCCCGTTCGAGCGACTCAGTTGAGACTCTCTCGCGTGCAAGTCGGCACTGAGATGCGAATTCATGACTCACTGCAAAGCGGAGTCTCGCTGTTCTACACAGCGATTTCGCGATTGAAGACGGTGGTGGAACTCGCGGGCAAGACTCCGACGTTGTTATTTCTCCTGGATGAAATCTTACAGGGGACGAACTCGCATGATCGCCGCGTCGGAGCGGAAGGCATCATTCGCCAGCTGATTGAACGCGGTGCATTTGGCTTGGTGACGACTCACGACTTGGCTTTGACCAAGATCGTGGAAGCCTTTGGAAGCCGCGCGACCAACATTCATTTCGAAGACCATCTCATCAACGGAAAGATGTACTTCGACCACCGCATTCGCCAGGGAGTGGTCCGAAAGAGCAACGCTCTGGAACTGATGCGAATGATCGGCCTGGATGTCCCCGACGACGGACGTCCCTTCGACAGCGAGTAAGCCTTCGTGCCGATCCGCCGATAAGACCAAGTCGCGGAGCGACTCGGCTACGTAGCTCAGTCGCTCCGCGACTGAGAATCGAGTCATAAGGCTGGCATCCCTTCCGTAGTCGACGTCTCGCAAAATGCGGACGGCCTGGGCGGTCTCTGACCTATCGGTGAGCGTCTCTCAGAGGATCGCCTAACAACAAAAAAACGCCACTGATTGCTGAGGCAACCAGTGGCGTTTGATTTGGTCTCGTAAGGACGAGAGTTACTTCTTCTCTTCGGCAGCAGGCTTATCGCCTTCGGCCTTTGATTTCTCGGTCGACTCTGCAGGCTTGGCTTCGTCGGCTTTCTTCTCCTCGGGCTTCTTCTCTTCTGGTTTCTTTTCCTCTGGCTTGGACTCAGCTGCCGGTTTGTCGTCCTTCTTCTCTTCGGGCTTTGCAGCTTCCGGCTTCTTATCACCGTCCTTGGCTTCTGGCTTCGGATCGGCTGGCTTCTCGGTTGCTGCTGGCTTGTCGCCATCTGGCTTGGCCGAATCATCCTTCTTCGATTCGCCGTCGGCCTTCTTTTCTTCTTTCTTCTCCTTGGCTTTCACCATCTGATCGCGGTTCAGGCGGAGCTTGTCGAAGTCATCGGCGCTGATGACGTAGTACCAGTCATCGAATCGCTCATTGAGTTCCTTGGCCTTTTGGTTGCCATCTTCGACCTTCTTGTCGAACGCCTTGAGGTCAGCCTCGTACTTGTCTTTAGCCTTCTTGTAGTCGGCCAGTGCCTTCTTATAGGCCTCTGCTGGGTTCGGCTTTTCTTCCTTCTTCTCGCCGTCGGTCTTGGTTGCGTCGCTTTCTTTCTTGTCGTCCTTCTTCTCTTCCTTCGGTTCTACGACGTTGCCGTTCTCATCGACTTGAACGCCCTCGGGAACTTCGGGCTTGGTTGGCTCAACAGGCTTGGCACCGAGCAGCGATTCGTGGAAGGAAGCTCGCACGAACAAGTAGCGGCTCTTCTTGCCGGTCTCTTTCTTGTCGTCCTTCTTATCACCCGCTTCTTCACCGTCCTTCTTCTCTTTGTCCTTCGAGTCCGCTCCGTCTTTCTTGGTTGTCGAAACGCCGGATTCGATCTCTTCTTCCGACCCCGAGAACACGTTGCCGAAGCTCAGGTGATAACGGACACCGTCGTTGGTCGACGCGATCAACTCGCCAGCGCTTGAGTAGAGGCGCATCTCATCCGACTGCTCGTCGTGGAAGATCTGGAAGCCCTTCTCTTCGAGGCTCTCACGCAGTTGTCCCAGGATTGCTTGCACGACTTGACGATTACGAGTCGCACCCTTGGGCAATCGAACGCTGAGATCGTTCTGCAGCAGCGACTTGCCTTCCATCTTGGGACGTTCGCGAATACCAGCGAGTTTGAGGTTGTCGAGCACCGTAACCATCGCATCGATGTCGCCCTTGTTGACTTCCTCAGTCTCTTCGTCGAGCCCATCCAACTTCCAAGGATCAGAGAACTTCTCGCGGCTCAAACGAATGGTGTTCTCAGCCAGTTGGCCTTGCTCGGTGAGCTTCGTGTGGACGGAATCCAAACGAGAGATGTTGTCACGCTCGAGCTTGAGCAAGTCAGCCTCTACCCAGTCACCAAACTTCGTAGAGATGTCGACTTTGAGTTGCGTCTTGTAGGTCTGTGGCTCATCAGCCTTGCGGCAATAGAAGTGACCACTGAGTCCCTCGACTTCTTTGCCGACGATGAGATCCGCGAGCGCCTCTCCGCCTTCTTTCATCAGCGTGACACGCTGACCGCGACCTTTGAGGGTTTCGGCTTTTTCATCGAGCGGATCGACAACTCCGAAGCGTTCATGATCAGCGGCGACAAGGCTTGCGACAGCTCCACGCTTCACGCCGATGAGCGACGAGGCGATCTTCGCCAGTCGGTCTTTGCCGTCTGCCGGATAGTTGTGATGCGAGGGAATGCGCCACACGCCTTCCTTCTTCTCGACGGTGAAGGGCCGAGCGGATGCGGTCGATTCGTTGTAAGTCACGACGCGCAAGGCGCTCGCAGCACTGGGATCGTTGAAGTCCTCGAAGAAGACTTTGCCGATGCTGTCGTAGCCACTGAGCTTGCTCGGAGCCGAACTCCAAGTAGCGAATGTCGCCAGTAATACCGAAACGACGGCGGCGACCAGATACTGAGTAGTTTTCGTAGTCTCATTCATCGCGGGGATCTCACTAATGCGGTGAGGACGTTGAAAAATTGCAGGTTAATTTGTGTGACAACAATCAATCTCCATCGGGCTTGTCCCGATGGCCCTCTGCCTCTTGGCTACTGCTGTTAGCAATTCCCACCCCGCCGTAGTGACGAGGCAGACAACCACCGACACGAGGTCGGTGGGGCGGAATGTATTATTCCTTACGTGCCAGCCGACGGATCTCTTCGATTGCCTGCTGCTCCTTCGTTAGTCGCAGCGACAGCACGATGATGCCGAGGATAATCGAAGGAATTGGCGGCAAGAGCACCGCCCAGAAACGGATACCCGCTTCCAAACGGCGAATGTCGCGCTGCTCACGTGACTTGAGTTGATTGAGCTTCAGCTCTTTCTTCTGCTTGATGTTGGCTTCGATGACATCGAGTTCACGCTGCTTCTTGGCAGCAGCCATCTCGGACTTTTGAGCCTTCTCAATCTTCGAGAGGCTCTCGTCCTTATTGATCTTCTCGATCTCGTCATCGAGTGCCTTCTTCGCGGTCTCCAGTGCCTTCTTCGCTTCCTTCTCGGCAGTTTCTTTCTCACCCTGACCGGCCTCGCGGAACTTGTCAGCAGCCTTCTGCACTTCCTTCAAAGCACGATGCTCAGGACGACGACTGCGGAGTTCGACGTTCTCTTTTTGGCCAGCGACGACGTCGACGCAGTTCAAGACGAACTTGACGTTGTCGAGTCGCAGGCCGTGTAGCTCACCTTGAGCAATCTGGAACGACTGGTCCGAGATCATGTCGGCGTCGGCACAATAGACCACGTTGATCTTGTTGCCGTCTTTCTCACCGCTGATCTGAGCCGCGACGACATAGGCTTCTTCGCCAATTTCGCGAGCAGGGTCGCGATTCATCTGCATGCCGAAAAAGCTTTGCTGAATGAGGTCGCTCCAACCGACAAGTCCCGACTTCACACCGGTCTGCAACAAGCGTTCGAACTTCAACTTGCTGTCGGCTCGCGGGCGAATGCGTCCAGGGAAGAACGTCAGCACTTCTTGGAGGCCGGTGGTGATGTCGTGCTTCGTGTTGATCGCTTCCGGGTTGCCATTCAGTGGAGTGATGAAGATCAGCTCGGGTTGGATGAGATCCGCAAACTGTGGATGCGGATTCGAGAGGTCGAAACAGACTTTGTCATTAACCCACTCGATGCCGAGCAGATCGACGAGCGGCTTCGCAGTGCCGTTGTAGGCTCGCTGTTCGGGCGGTTGCATGCCCATGCCCATCATGCCGCCGCCTTGCGGTCGCTTTTGTTGAGATGGCGACGCGCTGGGATCAAAGATCGGCAGCGGGTCGTCGAAGATGACGGTCGGTTTGCCGCTCTTCACGTACTCAACGAAGTTGTCGAACTGAGCTTGCGGCAGGGCTGACGGCAACACGGCAATGAGCACGTCGACCTTTTCTGTGATCTTCTGCTCGGGGCCGATCTCTTTGACTTTGTACTGCTTCTTAAGTTCTTGACTCATGCGCCATTCAGGAGTGCTGCGCATCGAGCCCATATCGAAACCGCCGCCGACCTTCGCGTCGGTCTTCAGGATGCCGACCGTCAGCCGGTCTTTCTGAGAGACCGTACGCACCGAGCGAGTCAGTTCGTACTCAACTGCGGTACCGAGTTCGAAGAACGGGATCGTCACTTGATCGAAGCGGCTGCTGACAACGGCTCCGAGGAAGACATCTTCCACTTGCAACCGACCGTCTCGATCGGACTGCAACCGAGTCGGCTCGATGCCTTGATGCTTGGCTTCGTCAGCTTGCTCACTGAATGGAGCGACTTCGACGAACCGTACATCGAGCTTGTTGCCGCCCATGCGGTCGTATTGACGCAAGAGACCTTTGAGCCGCGTTTGTTGTCCAACGTACTCGCGTGGAACTTGCGGGCTCATGTAGACCTGAATGGTCACCGGGTTATCGCTCTTGAGATCAGCAATCGCGTTTCGAGTCGACTTAGAGAGCGTATAGAGCTTCTCGGCAGTCAGATCGAATCGCAGTCCCATCGCTTCGCTGACTTTGCCTGTGAGCAGGTTCACGCTCGCGAGAACGACGAACAAGCATGCCACACGGACACCGCTATGACCGCTCATCTGCATGCCGACTTGTTGTTGCCGCCAATGTCGACGACCAATGAAGACGTTGTTGAGAAACAAGAAGAAGCCAATCAACGACGCGAAGTAAATCAGGCCGCTGACGGGCAGCACGCCCATCGTGAACTCTTTGAGTCGCTCGACGAGACTGAGTTCGTTGCAGAGTGCGCCAATGAAGTCACCGATGCGATCGGTAAAGGTTGGTTCGGCTACTTGAGCCCGATTACCGCCGATCGAACCGACGAAGACAGGCACGGCACAGATCACTGCTCCGACAACGAAGGCGACCGTCACGCTGCCCGTCAGCACCGATGCGAACATGCCCGCGCTGATGAGCGCCGAGCCTGCGAGCCAGTAGCCGAAGTACGTCGTGAAGAGCAGACCCCAATCTGGGTCGGCATACCATCCAAGCACAAACAGTTGCGTCATCGAGAAGAACAACGCGACGCCGTAGATCACGACGAGCGACAGGAACTTGCCGAGCAGGATGTCTAGGTCCGAGGCGGGCAATGTGAAGAGTAGCTCGTCAGTGCCTTGTCGCTTTTCGTCAGCCCAAGCGGTCATGGTGATCGCGGGGATGATGAACAGCAGCAGGTACGGGAAGCTCTGCGTCAGTTGGTCGAGGTTGGCCAAATTGTTGGTGAAGAACTGCGGGCTGAAGGCGCACCAAGCGGCGGCAATCACGAACACCACAATGAAAAGATAGCCAAGCACGCCAGAGAAATAGCTCATCAGGTTCCGCTTGAGCACAGCGAGAATCACATGAGGTCGCATTTCAGGGACGTCCCTTATCGAAGAGGAATGTTGAGGATTCGTTAGATGTCGAACCGGCAACCCGTGCCGGACTCGGTCGGCAGCGGACGAGAGTGAAGCTCGTCCGTCGAGCAGCAGTTATTTCTTGACCTTAGTCAACTCGCGGAAGCGATCTTCCATCGCGGCTTCGTCGTCAGCCAATTCACTAACGGGGCCGTCGAGGACCACGCGACCTTGGTTGATCAGGATGACTCGACTGCACATGGCTTTGACTTCACGCAGGATGTGCGTGGAGAGCAGGATCGTCTTCGTCTTGGCGAGGCTCAGGATCAGCTCGCGGACGTCATGCACTTGATTGGGATCAAGGCCACTTGTCGGTTCGTCGAGGATCAAGATCTCGGGATCGTGCAGCAGTGCTTGAGCCATGCCGACGCGTTGGCGATAGCCCTTCGAGAGCTTGCCGATGGGCTTGTTCCAAACTGAACCGAGCGAGCATTTCTCAATGACGAACTGCAATCGTTCGGCGAGTCGAGCGGCGGACATACCGCGAGCTTCACCCATGTAATTGAGAAAGCTGTCAGGCGTCATTTCGCCATAAAGAGGGCCACTTTCTGGGAGATAGCCTAGACATTCAGCAGCCTTCAGGCGGTCCGTGGCGACGTCATGTCCGCCGATCGAGGCACTGCCGTGAGACGGCGCGAGGTACCCGGTCAACATCTTCATGGTCGTCGACTTGCCAGCACCGTTGGGGCCGAGGAACGCAGCCACTTGGCCGCGCGGCACGGTGAAAGTGACGTTCTCTGTGGCGACAAACGGGCCGTAGTACTTACTGAGCCCTCGTGCCTCGATCATCACACCGTTGGATGGCGAGTGCGTATCGCTTGTCATAGACGGTGATTCCGAAAGTAAGAACCGAACGGGAAAACCTAAGCCACTGAGATCCAGCAGCTTCCAAGGGTGGGCCGCGATTAAAGCCGGTTAATCGGGCCGCAGAACTCGCAGTCGCCAGACGACGAACGTCTTATTGGACTGGAGCAAAGCAGTGACGCCATCTCCTTCAACAGGCACGACGTCATGGATAACGCGAATACGCGAAACCTAGTTGGGGCGTTGGTTGATTTCCAGCAAGTTGGCAGAGTTGTGGTGACTTGGCTCGCATGGAGCGAGCGAGGCGGTCGCTCGTTCGTCCTTGTCACAGCGAATTCAATCTCTGACGAACTCCTCGTTGCCAATAAAGACGGTCTTCTGTGATGCGAGTGAAGCGGTACGCGCAGTTCAAGCAGTACTTCACGTTGCCGTATTGCAGGTAGATCTCGCCGGGCAGCAACAGGTGGAAGTAGTCCTGTCCCGGCGTCTTGGAGTGACAGTACTCGCGCGTTGAGCTGCCCATGATCTGCGCTTCCCAGCCCGTCGCGTTGGGAACATAGAGCCGCAGATCGTCGTTCAACTCGCGCAGCTTGAGTGGCACGGGCAACTCGGGAAGTTCTGCTGGGCGAGGAGTTGGAAGCGGTGCTGGATCGGGGGGGAGTGCATCGTCGGTCATGTCAGGAATCCCAATGCTTGGGCTGGCTCGTAACCTGGCCGGCCTCGGCCGTCGATTTGGTTGAGGACTTCGAGGACTGTTGAATTCCGTGGGGTACGTTTCCAACGTGCCTGTATGCACTTCGAAATGAGCACGATCAAATCGTGCTCCAAGTGGTATTCAACAAGCTGTTCGACGGCCAGAGGACAGACTTCTCTCACGCTTACTTCAATCGCTTGTCGAAGTACTCGAACAATGCCTTCTCGGCCTTTTCTGCGTCGGCACCTTTGAAGCCGTGGCCGGCGCCTTCGAGCGTTAAGAGGTCGGCTTCGACTGTGGCGGCCTTCAGCTTGTCGACCAACCAGACGGCTTGCTCGTGAGCGACGTACTTATCTTCGGTGCCGTGGATGCACAGCGTGGGAGCGACGTTGGGAGTGACCCAATACAGCGGGCTAGCTTGGATGTGCAGAGCACGGTGAGTTTCCAGATTCCCGCCGAACCACAGCGGCAGAACTTCATGAGCATCGACGCTCTTGCCATACGACTTCGTGAAGTCGCTCGGGCCGTAAACGTTGACGACGCAGGTGACTTTGCTGGACTGCTCGGGATGTCCTCCCGTGCCTTCGAACTGCGGCACGTTCGCGGTCACTCCTAAGAACTGAGCGAGATGGCCGCCCGCTGAGCCGCCGGTTACTCCGAACTTATCGGGGTTCAGCTTGTACTTGGCTGCGTTGGCTCGCAGGAATCGCACGGCGGCTTTGGTGTCATGCACGGCGGCGGGGAATTGGAACTTCGGAGCCAGTCGATAAGTCATGGTCGCTGCGACGTAACCGCGTTCGGCGAGCTTCACGCACAGCGCGTCGTAGGACTCTCGCTTACCGGCTCGAAAGCCGCCGCCGTGAATGCACAGCACTACTGGGAAGGGGCCGTCGCCGGTCTTGGGGCGAGCGATGTTGAGCTGCAAGTGTTGGTCGTCGGCGTTGGAGTACTCGATACCGGTTTCGAACAAGACGCTTTCTGGAACGGGCGGAGCCGCCGAGATCGATGTAGGAAGTGTGACAGCCAGCAAGCAGGCTCCTAAGAGCACGAGTCGAGACAGCATGAAAGTAGCTCCTGTGACACAAACGATGAAAAGCATGTTGCCGAAAGGTCATGGGTGGCACGCCCTGAGCTCCAAGCGAAGGGCGTGTCTTTGGGCGTTGGCCACGCCCTTCGAGTACTCAGAGCGTGCCACCCACTTTGCCGGCGAGTTTGGCTTCTAATCCGAGAGACGCAACTTGCCTGGCTCTTGAGTGTGACTTGTGCTGACGGAGTGTTACCAATCCGACTCCAGGGCAATTGCCCGTCGCGATGCTCCTCTCTGCAACTTCATCAAGAGGCTTCTCATGAGTTTCCGCGCTTCTCGCCGTGAGTTCTTTGGACTAACCGCTGCGACCTCGTTGCTGGGTATCGATTGGCTGCCGCGCGGATTCATGAGTTCTCATGCAGAGCTACTGGCTGCCGACGTACCGGGTACGAAGCCTGCCGACTTGCCGCCTCTCAATCGGTTCTCGCGCATGGTTCAAGAGTGGCTGGTCGAGCAAGTTCGCGCGGCGGAAGCGAAAGGGAATGCTCTGCGATCCTCGTTGCAGACCAAGGCCGATGCCGAGGCTTATGTCCGTTCGGTGCGCGAACGCATCCGACAAGCATTCGGTCCCGAGCCGCCTCGCACGCCGTTGAATGCCAAGGTCACAAGCGTGTTGGAACGCGAGACCTATCGCATTGAGAAGATCACTTTCGAGAGCCGACCGGGGCTTGTCGTTACGGCCAATCTGTATGTACCCAAGGGCCGTAAGTTCCCGTTGCCAGCGGTCGTGGGCAGTTGTGGTCACTCGGCAAACGGGAAGGCGGGCGACACTTATCAAAGCTTTGCTCAAGGGCTGGCCAAGCAAGGTTATGTCGTCCTGATCTATGACCCGATCGGGCAGGGCGAGCGGTTGCAGTACGTGACCGAGCAGCTCAAACCCAAACGCGGCATCGGTGTCGCCGAGCATCTGCATGCTGGCAATCAGCAGTTTCTGGTGGGCGAGTTCTTCGGTGCGTGGCGAGCGTGGGATGGAGTTCGCGCTCTCGATTATTTACTGAATCGCGACGAAGTCGATCCCAAGCATGTGGGCATCACTGGCAACTCGGGCGGAGGCACGCTGACAACGTGGCTGTGTGGCGTGGAGCCTCGTTGGACGATGGCCGCACCGGGTTGCTTCGTGACGACGTTCCGTCGCAACGCAGAGAACGAATTACCGGCAGACACCGAACAATGTCCGCCCAGCGTGTTGGCATTGGGGCTCGATCATGCGGACTTTCTCGCGGTAATGGCGCCCAAGCCCGTGATCATCTTGGCCAAGGAGAAGGACTACTTTGACGTGCGTGGCGCGCTGGAAGCCTACGAGCGACTCAAGCGGCTCTACGCGTTGCTCGGAGCGCCCGACAACATCGCGTTGCAGATTGGTCCGACCGAGCATGGGTACTCGCAAGAGAATCGCGAGGCTATGTATCGCTTCTTCCAGAAGGCCACAGGCAACAAAGCAGATAGCACCGAGCCCGCGATCACGATTGAGAAAGATCCCGACCTCTGGGCCACGCCGAACGGGCAAGTGGCCGAGCTGAAATCGAAGTCGGTCTTTGACTTCACTCGGCAGGCTGCGACGGAGATGGCTGAGCAACGTAAGACGCTTACCGGCGATGGCCTGCGGCAGGCGATTCAGAGCGTTCTGCATCTGCCGGAAGCTTCGGCGAAGGCTCCCGATTACCGCATCTTGAGAGTGCTGAAGCCGCGCCAATATCCGTTGTCGAGTGCCACGTGTTACGTCGTTGATATCGAGCCCGGCATTCAAAGCGTCGTCACTCGCTTGAGCGACAAGCCGCATTACTCGCGGCCGCCCGAGGACGCTCAACGCGCGGTTTTGTATGTCGCTCATCACTCGGCTGACGCCGAGATGCGGAACGATCCGTTCGTGAAAGAGATGCTGCCTCAAGGCTCGGTGTTCTACGCGTGCGACCCGCGCGGGACGGGCGAGTCGCGACCGGACACTTGCGGCAGCGACACCTTCTCGACCCCGTATGGCAGCGACTTCTTCTACTCCGCGCACGGCATCATGCTCGACCGGCCGTATGTCGGTCAGAAGACGCTGGATGTGCTGCGAGTCATCGACTGGCTGACGTCAATCGGTCATCGCGAGATTCACATCGCAGCCAAAGGTTGGGGAACGTTGCCTGCAACGTTTGCGGCCATGCTGTCGAAAGCCGTCGTGCAAGTGACGCTCAAGCAAGCTCCCGAGTCCTACGCCGCGATCGCCAAGAGCGAAGACTACAACTGGCCGCTGTCCAGCTTCGCTCCGGGAATCCTGAAGCAATTCGATCTCACAGACTGCTATCGCGAACTGTCGGCAGCGAAGGGTTTGAAACTCATCGACCCTCAAGGCCCGATGGCGAAGTTTGCATAAGCACGACACGTCAACTGTAAGTCGCCCAACCTGGAGTGCTCCGGCTCGACGGAGCCCTCCAACTGTTGTCGCTGGATCTACTGCGTGCTTGCGACCTCGATTGCAGAGGTGTCTCTGCGAGCGGTCATTAAGCATCTCATTGGCATGGAAACTATGAAGCACACGCTCTGGCTCTTGATCGTTTTAATGGGTCTCACAGCACCGCTGGCCACGACATCGCAGGCCGCCGAGAAGCCCAACATTCTGTGGCTGATCGCCGAAGACTTTGGGCCGCACTTGAGTTGCTACGGCACTCGCGAAGTCAGCACACCGAATCTGGATCGGCTGGCGGCGGACGGCGTGAGGTTCACTCGCTTCTACAATGGCATGGTGTGCTCGGTGAGTCGCTCGGCATTCATGACGGGCATGTATGCCACCAGCATCGGGGCTCACAATCATCGCACCAGCAACAAGCAACCGTTGCCCGACGGCGTGCGACCGCTGACCGGATGGCTGCGAGATGCGGGGTACTTCACCGCGAACTTGGTCGAGCTGCCCGAGTCCTGCGGCTTCAAAGGCACGGGCAAGACTGACTGGAACTTTTTGACCGACGACAAGCCCTTTGATTCGAAGAAGTGGGACGACCTCAAAGCTCATCAGCCGTTTTACGCGCAGATCAATTTCCACGAGACGCATCGAGTAAACAAAGCTCCGAAGCGAGCCGACCCCGCCAAGGTAGAGATCCCGCCGTACTACCCCGATCACGAAGTCACTCGGCGAGATTGGGCCGAGTACCTCGATGCTGCCACGGAGCTAGATCGCAAGATCGGCACGATCTTGGAAGCTCTCAAACGGGACGGGCTGGCGGATAATACCGTCATCGCGTTCTTTGGCGACAACGGTCAGTCGCACGTCCGTGGCAAGCAGTTCTGTTACGAGGAAGGACTGCACGTGCCGTTGATCATGTATTGGCCCAAGAGCATTCCAACTCCAGCTCGATTCGCGGCGGGCAACGTCGATCAGCGGATGCTTCACGGGATTGATCTCAATGCCACGATGCTCGCCATCGCCGGAGTTACCAAGCCGCCGAAGATGCAAGGGCAAGTCTTTCTGGGCGACCGCGCAGAGCCTGACCGACGATATGTCTTTGGTCATCGAGATCGTTGCGACATGACGGTCATGCGACTCCGCACCGTGCGCGATGAACGCTATCGCTACATCCGCAATTACACGCCGTGGGTGCCGTTCCTGGCCTTCAATGAATACAAGACGAAGCAGTATCCGGTGTGGTCATTGCTGCCCCAACTGCATGCCGCTAGCAAGCTGACTCCCGCTCAAGCTGCCTTGTGCCAACCCTCGATGCCGGAAGAAGAACTTTACGACCTTCAAGCCGACCCTTGGGAAATCAACAACCTCGCTCAATCCACGAAGCCCGAGGTGCAAGAAGTCCTCACTCGACTGCGAGGCGTGTTGGATCAATGGATCGACGACACGAACGATCAAGGCCGTCGCCTGGAGACGCTCGCCGAACTGCAAGCTGCGGAACCGCGCTTCGTGGCGGCTCGTGATTGGCGACCTCAACCGGGAACAAAGGAAGCTGCAGAAGCCGCAGCACTGCGAGCTGCCGCGAAGGATCAGCCGGCTGTCGAAGTGCCACCTCAGAAGAAGCGCAAACCGAAGCAATAAGCGCAGCGCCGGGGCTGCGACGAATTCACGTGGAGCACGTTTCCAACGTGCTCGTTCATCTGGAATTAAGGCACGTTGAAAACGTATCCCACGCCAAGCCCTAGCCGGACAAGCCAACCACTACGACCAACACCTCAGACAATTCCGAAGGGTTCTCGCATGAAGACCAATCAGTTCATCGTGTTGGCATTGGTGGTGGACCTGTCGATGGCTGCCGCTGCCGAGCCTCAAGCTTTAAGCGACCAGCAGCTCAACTTCTTTGAGACGAAGATTCGTCCGGTGTTGGTCGAGCACTGTTACGAGTGTCATGCCGCTGGTGCGAAGATAGTCCAGGGCGGGTTGCGGGTTGATCATCGCGACGGGTTGCTCAAAGGCGGAGACAGCGGCGCGGCGATCGTGCCGAAGCGGGCGGAGCAGAGCCTGCTGCTCAAGGCTCTGCGGCATGACGACCTCAAGATGCCGCCAAAGCGAAAGCTACCGGACTCGGTCATCAAGGACTTTGAAACGTGGATCGCGATGGGAGCGCCCGATCCGCGAGCGGCTCAAGAGCCGAAGTCGATGCGGACGATTGATCTCGTTGAAGGTCGGAAGCATTGGGCGTTTCAACCGGTCGTGGCTGCGGCGGTTCCTGATGTAACAAACGCGACATGGCCGCTCGATCCACTGGATCGGTTCGTGCTCGCGCGACTCGATGCGTCAGGTTTGAAGCCGGTTGCGGATGCCGACCGTTACACCTGGCTGCGGCGAGTCAGTCTCGATCTCACCGGTCTGCCGCCGTCGCCGGCTGAGATTGAAGCCTTCATGAAAGACGATTCGCCGCGCGCGTTCGAAGTGGTGGTTGATCGCTTGCTGAAGTCGCGAGCGTTTGGCGAACGGTGGGCTCGGCATTGGCTCGATCTGACCGGCTATGCCGACATGATCGGCACTTCGAACAACGTCTTCGCTGAGCACGCTTGGCGGTATCGCGACTACTTGATTGAAGCCTTTCACCTGGACAAGCCGTTCGACCGCTTTGTGCGTGAGCAGATTGCGGGTGACTTGCTGCCGGCGGCATCGCCTCAAGAGAAGGCCGAGAACATCACGGCCACCGGGTTCTTGATGGTGGGCGATGTTGAGATCGTCGAACCCGACAAAGCCAAGATGGAAGCCGACCACATCGACACTCAAGTGGCGAAGATCGGCACGGCGTTTCTCGGCATGACGCTCAATTGCGTGCGTTGTCACGATCACAAGTTCGACCCGATCGCGTTGCCCGACTACTACGGTATCGCGGGCATGTTGCGCAGCTCGCCTTCGACTCACAAGATCCCGTTCGGTGTTTGGAGCTTGCTCAACTCGACGGAGCTACCCGAGACGCCCGAGCAACTCACCGCGCGACAAAAGCTCGAAGCCGAGCATGCCATGAAGCTCGCGACGATGAAGGCCGAACGCGAGCGGCTGCAGGAAGAAAAGAAGATGGTCGATAGTCGGCTTTCACTCCGTGAAAGCGAACCCTTTCGCGGAGCGAAAGGCGACGATCAAGCGGACAAAGCCGCGCTCACCAAACGCCGCGACGAGTTGAACGAGCAACTCCGAAAGCTCGGCCCGCAGATTCAACATGCCGAGTTCTTCTCGTCCAAAGTGCCGAAGGCCTTCGCGATGAGCGACGGTCAGCAGCCTGCGGACATGCCGATTTACATTCGAGGCAACCCGTACTCGCCGGGCGAGATCATCCCGCGCGGAACGATTCGAGTGGCTTCGTGGGACAACTTTCCGCCGATTCCCGCCGGGCAAAGTGGCCGCTTGCAATTGGCGGATTGGCTCGCCGATCGACGCAATCCGCTCACGCCGCGTGTCGCCGTCAATCGCATCTGGCAGAAGCTGTTTGGCGAGGGACTCGTTCGCAGTGTCGACTACTTCGGCACGCGCGGCGAGAAGCCATCGCATCCAGAGTTGCTCGATCATCTCGCGACGAGGTTTATGCAAAACGGTGGGTCGCAGAAGCAGTTGATCCGCTCGATCGTGCTCAGCCGGACTTATCGCCTGAGCAGCACCAACGACGCCGCTGCGATGAAAGTCGATCCCGATAATCGGCTGCTGTGGCGAATGAACCGGCAGCGACTCGATGCCGAAGCGCTCCGCGATCAACTGCTGGCTGTCAGTGGAGAACTGGTCCCGAGTAACGGCGGTCCGGCTTTGGTTCTCGAAGACGTCGTGAACTGCGGCGACCTCGTGCAACAAGGAGTGAACCCGCCGAACTACTCGCACCGCAAACCGCGCGCTGGGGAAGAATTCTTACGCACGATCTACCTGCCATTGATGCGCACCAACACCGCGACTAACGACCGCCTGCGGTCCTTCTTCGACTTCGTGAACCCCGCCCAGATTGCCGGTCAACGCAGCCAAACCGTCGTGCCAACTCAATCGCTGTTCGTGATGAACAACGACTTGTTCCGACAACGAGCAAAAGCCCTCGCCGATCGACTGCTCGCTGATGTTCCGCAACCCGAAGCACGCCTGAATCAGCTCTGGCTACGAGTCTTCAATCGCCCGATCGCAGCCGCCGAACGCGAGGATGCACTCGCCTTTTTGACGCAGCTTGAAGCCGCCGCTGAAACCAAAGACCCCGCCACGCGCGACTCGCAATGTTGGCAAGAACTCTGCCACTCGCTGCTGGCTTCGAACGAATTCCTGTTCCGAATTTAATGCGACAGTGCACCTTTCGATCTGCGTGCCGAAGTCGTGGAACACGTTCTCAATATTTTCGTCTCACAGTGATTCGACGAGCCGCAGGGAGGTCATGACGATGCTTGTGAACTGCAATCTTCGGTGCTCGATGGCAGTCCCGATCAGCGATGTGTTGGCGCGAATCGCTCCCCACATTCTCGGGAAGCCGTGCGAGGCTGACTCTGAGCTGTGGCCGCATTACCAGGGCGAGATCGGGGAGACCGATTTCAAACTCATCGCACCTCCCCGTTTTGGGAACACAGGTCGCGAGCTCAGAAAAGGCCCGCGCTATACGAGGCTGCCAATTACGATTGTTGGAATGATTACAACCAAAGATGACCAGACGCTCTTCGAAGCCCGCGTCAGTCTCACGGGCCGGTCATGGTTGTTCGTGATCGGAATGCCGCTCGGCGTGGCGCTGCTGATGTCGGCTTTGCTGTCTCCGATCTACTCTCTGAATCACGCTCACTTCATCAATTTGGTCGGCATGACATCGGGAGTCACGGCAGTGCTGTGCGTGCTGTTAAGCTGGCTTTCTTTGAGTCTCGACACGGCAGATATTCGCAAAGTCCTGCAGGTAAACGCTCGTCGTTAGTTCGCCGCGAGGCCATCACGATTATTAAACCCAGTGAGTCACTCGGCTGGCCGTCAGCTTCTCGAAGATCAAACCATGAAACAAATCCTACTGGGCGTCCTACTCGCCTGGCTGCTAACTCCGCTGGCCGCGTTGATGGCAGCGGAGACGTTGCTTGTTGAACGAGGTCAGCCGCGGGCTGAGATCGTCATCGCCGACAAACCCGCTCGCATGACGAAGCTCGCGGCCAAGGAGTTGCAGAGCACACTGCAAAAGATGACTGGGGCCAACTTGCCGATTGTCAGTCAGCGAGCGGCTGGCACGATGGCGATCTTTGTGGGTAAGAGTCGTTACACCGATGAGCTGAGTTTGAAGACGGATGGGCTCAAGCACGGTGCCTTTCGCATGGCCTCGGGCAAAGACTGGCTCGCACTGGTGGGACCGGACAAGGACTTCGTGCCGATCGAGCCGTGGGGCCGCAATCGCTCGGCGGCTGAGACGGCTCGCGTGAATGCTGCTTGGGACAAGATCACCGGCGACACGTTTTGGAATGCCGCGCGTGATTTGCATTTCCGCTATCACCCGGACCTCGATGTGTGGGATCAGGATGATGCCGGGACTTTCAATGCGGTGAACGAATTCCTACGCGGACTCGGTTGTCGCTGGTTCGCACCGGGTGAGCTGGGTGAGGTCATCCCGCGCAAGCCATCGGTCTCGCTGCCGAGTGTGAATCGCACGGTCACACCCGACTTCGCCGTGCGGCGGTTCATCTACTACACCGAGCACAACGGCATCGGCAACAAGGCGTTGTGGAACCTGCGTCTGGGGCTCAATCACGGTGCCGAGATCGTGGGCTTTCCTCAGATTTGCCACGGCATCAAGTTCGTCATCAAGCGCGACGAGATGAAGCAGGCTCATCCCGATATGTACCTGCTGCGGAACGGCAAACGCGACATGACTCACAAGGAAGATGGAGTTCCCGACCTGCTCTCGCCGGTGTTATTTGAGAAACAGGTGAAGCATGCCCGAGCCATGTTCGATCACTTTCACGAGCCCATGCATAACATCGACCTCGTCGATGGTTACGGTGGGCTGGCGGCGGATGATCCCGCGTGGAACGCACAGCTCACACCGGCTCGCGGTTGGAGCGGCAGCATGTCGGACCAAGTCTGGGGCTACTTGAATCGAGTGGCGTTGGAGCTGCATCGCAGCCATCCCCACCGGCTTTCTTTTGTTGGCCTATGTCGCCGCTGTTTGTGCAGCTCTACGGCCCGAGAGATAGGCGCCATGCACAGTGCCGGGGTTTTGCGCGGAAGTGTGTTCGCCCGCGAAAGTCAGTGTGCCGTAATGTAATTGGCTGAAGGCATTCATGTCGTAGGGCCGCGAACCGATGGCCCAATAAGTGTAACTTCCGCGACTCAAGGGCGAGTTGTTCCACTGCGTAGCGAGCACTTGAGTCGGTCGAGGAATCCCGGCTCCGAACATCTTGACGAGTTCGGTAAAGACCGCGTTCGTCGCCGCCGCTGCTCCGAGGCCCTCAAGATAAGCCGCGTAGTCTTCAACGCAAAATAGTACGAGGGTCGGCTGATTCTGCACGGGCTTTTGATTGATCAGCAGAAACGTCGAGGTCTCCGACTGCTGCACGTGCCCGAAGAAGTGTGTCGTCGCCGGCCAAAAGACCGACGGGAACTTCATCGCCAGTTTGTAGACGCGACCGAATCCAAGCCGATTGATCGAGCTACTGACGTTACTCGGTAGACCCGGCAAGAAGGTGACGGCGCCAGCTTTCAGCACTCCTAAAGGCAACGTGACGATGCACCGATCGGCGGTGTAATTTCCACTGCTCGTTGCCACGGTGACGCGACCCGCAGTCCGACAATCAATCGCTGTGACCTGCACGTTGCGCCAAACGTCGATGCCGAGTGCAACTTGATTAATCAATGCGTCATAGCCCTGCGGGAGTAAGACGTCGTTCCCGCCGTAGGCCATGTCTGCGTCGTAGAAAATCGTTGAAAGTCGATTGGGACTCAGGCTGAAATCAGAGTCCACATTCCAAAACGAGTGCCATCGGAAGGCTCGCTGTTGCACCGCATTCAGTCCCGTCAAAGCACCCGCTTGCGAAAAGGTCAGTGACAACGGCTGATCGAAATCGAGCTGATCCTGCACCTGCGAGACATAGTTGAGAACCGAATCCATTCGCGTTTCGCCGACGGTGTAAGCGGCACTGCTAAACCGAGCTCCGGAAACGTCATGAGCAGTGACGGAGTCGTAGTTCGTCGCAAACCTCGGAGCGGAGATGGAGTTCGCTAGAGTGGTCAGTGGATTGTTGGTCGTGCCGTGAATCCATGAAGCCCCCAAATCAACGGCAGCTCCAAAGCTTCGATCGGTCTGAATGCGACCGCCGATGCGCGATGAGGCTTCGAGCACGATCACTTGCCCTGGCTGCGAGTAGCCGTACTCCGTGACGAGTCGCTGAGCCGCCGCCAATCCCGACATGCCCGCGCCGATCACGATCACTCGACGTCCCGCCACAATCGCCGCATGAGTCGAATCCTGAGCGAGCACGTTCGGTAGACGAGCTGCTCCGGCCAGAGTCGCAACAGTCGTCGCCGCAAACTGCCGACGAGTGAGCGGAGAAAATTGACGCTTAGCATTGGACTTTGAGTTCGATGTCATGATGGCCTCGCAGTGGTGCCGTCATGCGTCACGAGCAGCGATGATTTCTCGTCGCACGACAGCAAAGGGGATGAGTTCATGGCCCCTCATCGGTACTGCTGAAGTCACCAAACCTTGCACGAGAAATTCCGAAATCTTGGCGGAAGCTGCTGAACGACAAGCTGCCGCAACATCGGCGCGAGCGGCATCACGAACTCACCAATCGGCAGCGCGGGTTATCTTTTGAGTGGTACGCCTTGATAAACCGGAAGGGTGCGGCGCCAGATTCAGTCATGAATCCGCTACTATCGGCAACCAAAATTTGGTCGGGAATTGAGTTGAGCCGAGAGCCTGAGTCGGAAGGAACATTCTGTGAAATACGATTCGTTGCGCTGGTTCCAAGCTGTACGACGGACTTCTCGTCCGTCGATGACACAGTGCGACGGTCTAGAAGTCCGTCGTACAAGCATCTTGATCGGTCGGATTTCATCGACCGTTCGCTTTCTGGCCCTCATGGCGCTCGCGTGGTTGGCTTGCTTGCCGGAGGTGCTGGGGCAGGAGGCAACGGCGTCGTTCGTTACGCGAGTCGTGAGGCCCGTGCATCCGATTTTGATTCGCAATGAGCATGGGCCGTTGCTGCGAGTGGAAGTGGGCAATCCGACCGAGCAGGCAGGCAAGCTGACGACGCTGGAGTTTTCGCTACAGGGAACTGATGACCTGCGGGATATCGAATCGGTGAGGTTGTTCGCGACGGGAGGGCAGGAAGCGTTTTCGGCGACGACTCCGATTGGCGAGCCGATCGCTCCACAGCCGACGTTCGTTATGCCGGTCGATCGCGAGCTGCTCAAAGGGAACAACGTCTTCTGGCTGTCGGCGCGGTTGAAGGAGACTGCCGACTTGCAGCATCAGATCGTCGCGAGCTGCACATCGATCAAGACGTCGATCGGGAACATCAAGCCGCGCGATGATGTGGCGAATGCTCGGCAGCGGATCGGCATCGCACTGCGAAAGCACAACGACGACGGCGTGCATACTCACCGCATTCCCGCATTGACGACCTCGACGAAACGGACGCTGCTGGCGGTCTACGACATGCGGCGGCGGGCGGGACGCGACCTGCAGGAAGACATCGACATCGGGCTCAGCCGCAGTACGGACGGCGGGCGAACGTGGGCGTCGCCGCGTGTCATCATGGACATGGGGCAGTACGGCGGGTTGCCTCAGGAACAGAATGGGTGCAGCGATCCGGGCATCATCGTGGATCAGCAGACGGGCGAGATCTTCTGCTTCGCCGTCTGGATGAGCGGCAAGCCGGGCAAGCATCAGTGGACGGGCGACGGTTCCGAACCGGGCTTCGAGATCGGCAAGACCGCGCAGTTTCTGATGGTCCGCTCGCAGGACGATGGACTCACCTGGTCCGCGCCGGAAAACCTGACTCGCAAGTTGAAGCAGGAGAACTGGTGGCTGCTTGCACCGGCTCCGCAATCGGGATTCTGTCTGGCCGATGGAACGCTCGTTATGCCCGTTCAAGGCCGCACGGGGCGCGAACGGCTGGAGACCTTCGCGACGATCATGATCAGTCGCGATCACGGTAAGAGTTGGACGGTGAGTAATCCCGGCTACACCGGCGGCAATGAGTGTCAGGCGGCGTTGCTCAGCGACGGATCGATCATGCTCAATGTCCGCAACGATCATGAGCGTTATCGAGCGGTCGTGGTGACGAAGGATCTCGGGCAAACTTGGACCGCGCATTCGACGAGTCGCAAGACGCTCATCGAACCAAACTGCAACGGGAGCTTGCTGAGTGTCGCCTTTCGCTCCGCGAAAGAGAGTGCTTTCGCGGAGCGAAAGCCGACGATCGACGAGCCGAACTCTGCACTGCGGCACTTGCTGCTCTTTGCGAACCCGCACTCGCAGAAAGGCCGCATTCATCAAACGGTGCAGGTCAGTTTCGACGACGGGCAGACTTGGCCGGACTCGCATCACTGGCTGCTCGATGAAGGTCGCGGCGCGGGGTATCCGAGTCTCACGCGGATCGACCGCGAGCATGTCGGCATTGTGTATGAGGGCAGCCAATCGCAGCTCGTGTTCGAGAAGCTCGCGCTGATCGACTTGCTGGAGCCGACGCGGCGTCATGCCTCGCGCGATGTCTGGCAGCGCGAGGTCTCGCCGGAAGGTGCTCGGTTTCTGGAGCAGCGTCGTCAATCGCCGCCGTTCGGTGCTGCGAACTTTGATCTCAACGGCCTGCGAGCGGGCATGGGGGCGAGGCAGGAGCCGACCGTTCCCGGAGTGAAGCTCACGAAGATCAAGGTCGGCGATGTGCCGTGCGAGTGGGTCATGACGCCGGACGCCGATCCCGATCTGAGGCTGCTCTATCTGCACGGCGGCGGCTGGGTTTCAGGCTCGGGCGGCAACTATCTGCCGCTGGCCGCAGACATCTCGGCGGCAGCGAAGTGCGCGGTGCTGCTGCCGGATTATCGACTGGCTCCCGAGCATCTTTTTCCAGCGGGACTCGATGATTGTGTCGCCGCGCATCAGTGGCTCACGGCGAACGGCCCGAACGGTCCCGGTGCGGCGAAGGTGACGTTCGTGGCCGGCGACTCGGCTGGAGGAAATCTGACACTTGCCACACTGCTGGCCTTGAAGGATCGTCGACTCAAGCTGCCTGTGGGCGGCATCGCGATCTCACCTGCGACCGACTTCACGTTGACCAGTCAGGCGTTGAAGTCGGTGTCTGACCCGATTATCAGCTCGCGGACGATGCCGGAATTCCGTGACCGCTATCTCGGTCAAACCGATCCGCGCCATCCGCTCGCATCGCCGCTGTTCGGCGACTATCGAGGCTTGCCGCCGATCCTCATGCAGTTGGGCGAACACGAAATGTTGCGCGACGACGCCATTCGAGCCGCCAAAAAAGCCCGAGCTGACGGCGTCCCCGTCACGCTCGAAATCTGGCCGGGCATGGTGCATGTCTTCCAGATTCGACGACTGCCCGAATCTCGCGAAGCCATTCAACGCATTGCCGAGTTCATGCAGAATCGAGCTGGTTCATCGGCTGATTGAGATGTGGGATAGGCCTCCTGCCTGTCAGTCGCGTCAACCGGCTGGCAATAAAACTGACAGGCTGGAAGCCTATTCCACGATCTTCTCAACAGATTCCGGCGAGCCTTGCTACCATGCCGCGATGATGACTCGGTGTAATACTGATTGCTCTCGATGCAGTCTCGAATTCATGCACCTCAGACTGATGAAGTGACCTGATGAAAAACTCGTTCTCATGCTCTCGCCGACGAATGCTTCAGACTGCTGCCTGCGGTTTTGGAGGACTCGCGCTGGCGGACATCTTGCAGGCGGCAACGAACTCAGAGGCCGCTCGGTCACCGCACTTCGTTCCGAAAGCCAAGCGGGTGATCTTCCTGTTTATGGCCGGAGGACCATCGCAGCATGACCTCTTTCAAGAAAAGAAATTCATCGCGGATCGGCACGGTCAGAAGATTGATTCGCCGCTGAGGAAGGAAGTCTTACAGGTCGGCACCGAGAAGTATTTGGCGCTCGGAGCGATGGCTCCCATCCGGCCGCGCGGTGATTCGGGGATGATGATCTCGGACCTGCTGCCGCACTTGTCGAGCGTTGCCGATGACATCTGCCTGCTGCGCGGGATGAGTGCTGACAATCCGCAACATGCCAGCGCGACCAATCAGTTTCACACCGGCGTCTTCACGGAAGTTCGTCCGTCGATGGGAGCGTGGATCAGCTACGGTCTCGGCACCGAGAACCACAATCTGCCGAGCTTCATCAGCATTCATGCTCCGGGCGTGCGAACTTATGGCTCGGGTTTTCTGCCTGCCGAACATCAAGGCACGCCGCTGACGGTGCCGCTCAACGACCAGACGTTGCCGATCGAGAACCTGCGCAACGCGTCTCGCACCGATGCCATTCAGCGGCAACGCATCGACCTGACGAAGCGACTCAACCAACGGCTAATCGACGAACTGCACGGCGACGCCAACATGGAAGGCATGATCCAGAACATGGAACTCGCCTTCCGCATGCAGACCACCACTCCGCAGCTCGTCGATCTCTCGAAGGAGACGCCCGCGACGCTCGATCTCTACGGCATCGGCAGCGGCAAGGCTTCGGACAAGCATGGCCGCGCGTGTTTGCTGGCTCGCAAGCTCAGCGAGTCCGGCGTGCGGTTCGTCCAGGTGACGATGGATGGTTGGGACCATCACGGCGACATTCGAGGCAACTTGCCGAGGCTTTGTCAGCAGACCGATCAGCCTGCGGTTGGGTTGCTCAAAGACCTCAAGCAACGAGGCCTGCTCGACGACACGTTGGTGCTGTGGAGCGGCGAGTTCGGTCGGACTCCGTGGAGTCAGGACTTGAGCGGCACGGCTCCGATCCACACGCACGGTCGCGAGCATCAGCCCGAGAGTTTCTGTGCGTGGCTGGCAGGCGGCGGAGTGAAAGGCGGCCTGACTTACGGCGAGACCGATCACCTGGGCTACAACGTGGTCGAAGGCAAAGTCCACATCCACGACCTGCATGCCACCATGCTGCATCTGCTCGGCATCGACCATACGCGACTAACCTGGAACCAAGTCGGCCGCGACTTCCGCCTGACCGACGTGCATGGCTCGGTCGTCAACGAGATCCTGGCTTAGCGATAAGGCCGATGTGTCATAAACAGTCGCCTTTCGCTCTGAGGCAGTGATGAATTGAGTGGGATAGGCTTCCAGCCTGTCGCTTCGTGTTCCAGATGGAATGACAATAACAGGCTGGTAGCCGGTCCCACGACGAACTTAGCCAGGCTCTTCGTGGCTGTTCGAGATGCAAGACGAGGCCGGAACTTAAACATGTCGGCAGCGGCGCGTTGCCGAAGCGGACTGCGGCTCAACGGCAAACGGCTTGCTGAATGTCGAAAGGCTCTAGCCAACGATCTCGGTGAACTCGCTGGTGTTGTCGGCGAAGTTGCGGATGGGGAAGTCGAGGCGATGCAGCATCGTCAAGTAGAGGTCTCCAAGTGGGCGTTCCTCACGGGCCTTGATGTATTGGCCGTGACGCAGACCAAGATCCTTTCCGCCCGCCAGAATGATCGGGTAGTTGCGAGCGTTGTGGGTGCTGCTGGTGCCGCTGCCGAACATCGACAGAGTGCGATCGAGGACGCGCGTCTCGCCTTCTCGAATGGCGGCGAGGCGGCTGAGGAAGTAAGCGAACTGCTCGGCCAAGTAACGGTCGTATTCGCCCCAACTCGAATCCTTATGCGGGTCCGAGTGACTCAGGCCGTGATGACCGCCGTGCTTGCCATTGCCGATCTTGAGGATGCCCGGAAAACGATCGCAGATGCCGTGACCGTCTTCGGACGAGATTTGATAAGTGGCCACGCGAGTCGAGTCGGTCTCGAAGGCCAGCACGATCAGATCCATCATCGTGCGGATGTAGTCGGTCGGACCTTTCTGCGAGACCTCCAGATTGATCTTCGAACGATCAACTTCCGGCATCGCTTTGCCGAGCCATGTTTGAGCACGAGTGAGTCGACTCTCGACTTCGCTCAATGATGAGAGGAACTCATCGAGCCGCTGCTGATCGGTGTGACCCAGTCGGTTGCGGAGTGACCGCGCATCTGCCAGCAAGAAGTCGACGCGCTTACGGCCTGAAGCGAGGGCTCGTTCGCGAGCTTCTCGATCGCCCTCGGCAGGCTTCTCGAACAGTCGCTCGAAGATGCTGCGGGGATTCGATTCAGCGGGAATCGCTCGGCCTTGCTGGTCGAACGAGATCGTTGTGGCGCGGCTCTTCATGCCGGTGCCGCCGTTGCTCGACATCACCAACGACGGAATGCGCGTGTGCAAGCCGTACTCGCGAGCAATCAATTGGTCGATCGAAATCGAGTTGTTGAGATTCAGCCGAATGTCCGCGCCCGTGAGCCACACATCGCCGGTGTTGTGACCGACAAGCTGCCGACTGGTGGCATGCGAAAGCTGGCCGAAGATCGTGAGGTCTTGCTTGTGCCCGGCCAGCGTTTCGAGCGACTTCGTGAATTGATAGTCGGCCCCTTCCGTACGCGGGAACCAGTTCCAATCGCTCGTCGGATCGGTTGGCTTGGTCAGCGACACACCATTGCCGAAGAAGAACGCACAGAAGCGTTTCGGCTTGGCGTTGGCAGTCGGTGTCTCGGACGCCATCGCGTCGAGCCACGGCAGCGCGAGTGCCAAGCCGGTGCCTCGCAGAAACGTGCGTCGGTCAAGGTGCCAAGAGGGTCGAGGCATGGTGGGAGCCTTTCTGAATTGTCGCCTTTCGCTCCGCGAAAGAGTGTCTTCTAACACGACTCAAACACAGAGGCGACGCGATCGAATCAAAGCCAACAAGTTGCTCTTTCGCGGAGCGAAAGGCGACAATTCGCACTCACTTCGTTTGGAACGGCTCGCTGGCCACAACGAGTTCTACCAGTGCCGCCAACCGGTCTTCACGTTTCTTCAAATCCTGTAACAAGGAATCCATCGCTTCTACATTGGTCAAAGTCAAGGAGCGACCTAAGGCATAGCTCGCCACTTTGCGCAGCATCGCTCGCCGCAGGTCGTCGGATCGTGAGCGCAGTAGTTCGGCCTTCAGCTCGCGCATGCCGTTGACAGTGACGCCCGAAGGAAAATCGGCTGTCGCGGCGATTGGCTGTGACGAGTTTTGTTTGCGCCAGTTTCCGACCGCGCCGTACTCCTCGAACGCGATGCCCCACGGATCGATCTTCGTATGGCATCCCGAGCAGGACATGCTCTCGCGGTGCACCGCCAACGCTTGCGTGATGCTCAGCCCCTTGAGCTTCGGATCGGTGTCGCGATCAAGTTGCGGCACGTTCGGCGGCGGTGGAGGCGGCGGGTCATCGAGCAGGTTCTTGAGCAGCCACATGCCGCGTTTGATGGGGTGTCCGTCGAGCCCATCCGAAAGGCCAGTCAGGACGCTTGCCTGAGTCAGCACGCCGCCGCGTTGCAGCGACGGGTTGAGCATGACTTCGCGGAAGTTCGAACCTTGCACGTCCGCGATGCCGTAGTGCTGCGCGAGCGTCTCATTCACCAACGTGAAGTCCGCGTCGAAGAAGTTGAGGATGCTCAAATCGTTCCGCAGCACATGCCCGAAGAAATGCAGCGTCTCCAACTTCATGGCCGTACTGAGCTGATCGTTGAACTCGGGATAGCGGCTCTTGTTGATGGTGACGCGCTGCAAGCGGTCCAGTTCCAACCATTGCTCGGCGAACTGCTCGATGAACTGCCAAGACCGCGCGTCCTTGATCATTCGCCGGGTCTGTTCGGCGAGCACCTGCGGCTCATGTAATTTCGATTGCTCAGCCAGTTGCCGCAGCGTTTCGTCCGGCAGGCTGCTCCACAAGAAGTACGACAGCCGCGCTGCTAACTCATGATCGTTGAGCCGCTCTTTGTTGTTGCCGCCACTGCTGCGACTCGCGGGCAACGCCAAGAATCGCGACGAGGTCAGCACAACGCTCAGCGTGGCGCGAATGCTGGCTTCGAACGAATCCGCTTCCGCGCGAGCCTGCATCCAGAACGACATCAGGCGATCGAGTTCCGTCTTCTCGATCGGTCCTCGAAAGGCACGCGTCGCGAAACGTTGAATGACCTCGCGGGCGTAGTCGGGCTCGGCGAGCCCTGCCGTGTTCGGAAACAAGATGCGGTGGTGCGACTCGGGCGGCCACTGATCGAGGAACGGGCTTTCGAATTCCATCCACTCGATCTTGAGCTTCGGCGGGTTCGGCTCTTTGTCCTTCGACTTCGGGGCCGCGTTCCAGACGTAAAGGATGCTGCAGTTCTGGTCGCGGAACGAACCCGGATTCGGCAACGGGAAGTTTTCGAGCCGCGCGCGGAACTCATACGTCTGCGGATCGACATGATCGACGACGATCGGCTCGTTGACGCTCTTGATCTCGATGCCGTGCAAGTTCGTGCAACCGATGCCGACCGCGAGCTGCGGCGGTCGCGAGCTGGGTTGTTCGGGATCCTCGTCGAAGCGAGCGGCCCGCACGCGAATCAGCATCTCACCGCGACGGAACGGGTGATGGATGCGAAAGCCATATCGAAACTCGGGCCGCGAAAGAGCTGCTTCGCCGAACGGTTTTGGAGCGGCGGGCGGCAGCACGCCAATTGTCCCCGGGTCCTTGTCCTTTCCGAACTGGCAGTCGTCGCTGAGCGTGAACGACTTGCCTTTGCCATGAAACTCGTAGCTCTCGCCCGGCCGGTCGTCCAGCTTAGGCAGGACCTCGACCCGCTTCTTGGCTTCGAGGTGATAGCGATGCACCTCCGGCTCCGGCCCGGTCACGATCGCCTCGGCGAGAGCTTCGTCCGCGATTTGCAGATACATCTCATATTGCAGCGGCGACATCCGCAGCGCGTCGCCATCGTTGCGAAAACCTTCCTTCGACCGGCCATCTTCCGGAAGCCGACTGCTGAACTCGATCGACAGCCCGAGCAAGTCTTGCATCGTCCGTTCGTACTCGCGCCGCGTCAGTCGTCGAAAGTGCGCGGCCGGATTCTTGGTGAGCGCGGCTCGTCGCTTTTCCTGCACGATCCAGCCGGTGATCAGGTCGCGCTCGGCCGCCGCCAACTGAGGCTCCTCTTTCGGCGGCATATCTCCAAAGTTCAGCCGGTTAAGCACCTCTTGCCACTGCTCGCCGTCTTGGCCCTGAATGAGATCGGGATTGAGCTTGTCGATCCGCAATTCGCTCTTGGGTTTGTCGCCCTTCGGCTTCTGGACGTCCGAGCCATGACACTTCCCGCAATGCTGCTTCAGTAGTGGAGCAACTTTGGAAAACGGGATCGGCTCCGCAGCGAGCAGCACCTGCAAGCTTGCCCCGCATAGAGCCAGCACTCCACAGAACGAGAACCATAAAAACTGCATCGCCATCCCTTATTGGGTTACGTGTGAAATCAACTCCGAGGCTTCTGACCCTATCCAATTATCATGTCGACGGTCCATTGGCCAAACCGCCGTCTGACAAATTTGCCAGGTTGATATTCAGGCATAATCAAGGCTTGGAAGAATTCTCCAAAGTCGCCTACACGCGACTACATTAATGAAGCCGAGCCTCTGAGGTCGCCGCGATTCAACCCGATCGCTTACCCATTCTGTTCGAGAGTAATGCCGACAGACTTGTCGCGGCTGCTGGGCTGGCTCTGATTGTGCATGGCTCGCTCACCCAAAAAGATGAACTTCCAGCCGGTCGCTCTTCGGCGTCGGCAGCAGTCGGACCTCACGCCGTAGTTGCCGATTTTGAGCCCAACTCTCTGGTTAGATCACTCGACAGACTTGACTGCGTTTTGCCACTTGTCTTAGGTCGTGTGGACGCTGTGTTGCATCGCCTGTGTATTTTCTATTTGAGCAGGATTATGATGGAAGCCAGTTGGACGAAGGCGAGGAAGTTTTGAGCCTTTTTCTCGTAGCGAGTGGCG
>OMIV01000119.1 GCA_900299185.1 Planctomycetaceae bacterium | reverse complement strand
GAGGTGGCTCGGAGGATCTGTGGGTGCTGGGGTCGCACGCGCTCAACGTCATGCAGTTCCTCGGCGGTGAACTCGAATCCTGCTTTGCGACGCTGCACGAGAAAGGTCAGCGCGTCACCAAGGAGCACGTGAAGCCCGGCAATGAAGGACTTGGTCCGCTGGCTGGTGATCGAGTCGATGCGATCTATCGCTTCAAGAGCGGCGTGACGGGCTTCTTCGGTTCGCAACGAGCCGCCGGTGGCAGCCCCAGTCGCTTCGGAGTGCGCGTGCTGGGCAGCAAAGGTTTGATCGACATTCCCTCGGGCTACGGTCGCCCGTTGACCATGTTGAAAGATCCCTTGTGGGGCTCGGCCTCGACCAAAGCGACGTGGCAAACCATCACGTCCAACGGGGTCGATAAGCCCGAGACCCTGAAGGCCGTAGACTACGAAGGCGCGTTACCCGTCTGTGTGCAAGATCTCCGCGAAGCCATTGAGAAGGATCGGCAACCACTCTGCAGCATGTACGAAGCGCGGATCTGCACTGAGATGATCCTGGCCGTCTTCGAATCCCACCGAGTCGGCAAGCCAGTCTCGCTGCCCCTCGAAAATCGCGACCAAAACGCACTCGACTTGCTGTAACGAAGGTCTGAGAAGCAACTCGCGATGTCGGAATCGTTACGCGAGCCACTTATCTGAACCTCGACTTTCGCAACCAACACACGGACCTCGAAACGAGTCTGCACCGAGTGAAAGGTCATCGCAGGCACGACTAGCAGCGGTCACCGACTCCAGTCGATCTGCTCCCAGAGTGCAGTCAACTTTGCGCCTCGCGCTGAGTTCCATTGCGCGACATAGGCGACTCTGCCGGCCAGATGTTCGCGGAAGCGCGGGACCTCGTCGCGGTTTTGTGTTGACGGTCCCAAATGCACGCAGCGGTGTAAGATCGCTTTCAGGGTATCGAACTCGACCCGTGGCGTTTGAGCTTTCTCATTCAGCACGACGCCGCCCGCTGTTTGTCGGATACTCGACCTCATCAGACGCGTCTTGTGCGTGTTGATTTCAAAGCCTTCTTCGAGAGCAATCGCACCGACATAGATCGCAAAACGTTTCGAACACCGAGCGAAATTTGCGTCTCCTGAAAACAGCAAATCGTCGGCATAGCGAGTGTAGGTCGCTCCAGCCCACCGCGCCAGTCCCGTCAGACGGCAATCGAATCGGAACGCACACAGATTCGCGATCTGAGGTGATGTCGGTGCGCCTTGCGGAAGATGAGACTGCCTGAGCAACACGGACTGCGATCGTTTGGCGTCCCGGTTCTCAGGAAACGGAAAGTCTTTGAAGACAGACATGGGGACGCGATTCGTGCAAAGGAACGTCAGCGCGACAGCGACTTCTTCGGCATAACCGCAGGTCATCAAGAGCGACCGCATGCGACAAGGATTGATCGAGGGAAAGAAATCTTTGAGATCCATGCGTAACACTGCGGTCCGACCCACATGCGGCGCGACAAAGCTCGAAATCGATCTCCCCACTCGGAAGCCATGCGCCGCCTCGTGAGCTGGAATCTGAGTGAAGACCTCATCCAGAATTCGACGTTGCAGTGCCTTAAGTCGCAGCTTGGGAGCTTCAATAAGTCGAGCAGTCCCGCCTCGCTTCCGAATCCAGCGATAGCGGTAATGTCGCAATGACTCATCTGCGGCGAATCGTTCGAGCCCTTTGCGGTCAGCAAACCAATCAAACTCTGACGGTTCAAGCTCCAGCAATTCGCGCAGTTCGCTGACGCTATTCCAACGCGGCACCGGCCAAGCCAATCGCTCGTCCTGAGGTATTACGAACAGCGATTACTGCGGCTGCCAATCGCAAAGGAACTCTAAGTCCTTCTCGAAGCTTTCAACGACGAGCGGATTGTGAGCTAACAACGTCTCAAGCTCCCGGAGTCTGGGCCGACGCTGCGTTGTGTACCGCTCATGAATCTGCTGCGCGAGTCGCCTGGTCCATGCTCTCTTGCGCGACACCAGGGATTGAACTCTCTGATGTAACGCCTCGGCATCCATCGGCCCCGCAACGAGCAGGGAAGCGAGACGACGAGTAAATGACTTGAAGGTGGGCATTAAGGGCACGTTTCAATCGAGAACCCGGCGCGAAGACGTTCTCCGACGAAACTCGTTTGGCGTGAGGAATCGTACGTGAAGCGTACTGCCCCTCACGCGATGCCATGCTTGGTTAAGCAACTGCCTCGGGGTTACCCCGAAGAGACAACGCGCTCGTCATAAGACTCGCGGATCGTCAGCTTGGAAACGTCATCGCGCCGGTCAGTTCGACAATATCGCTCAAGCCTTCCAATGAGTCCACTCGTTGCGTCTTTAGTCAGAGCGCCTGTCGCCATCCCTTCTTTGTTCTCTCTGTTCCCTTCTGTTCCATCTGACTTCACCCGAGATGGAATCCCGTACGGCTCGGACAAACTCCTAGACTCGTTTGAGCGGGTTGGCCTACGCTCGATGCATCGGAGATTTCTTGCCACATCAAAGGACTGATTCATGACGGAACGGATTCTGAGCATCTCGGGTTTGCGGGGCGTGATTGGTAATGGGCTTGATCCAGAGTACCTCACGCGCTTTGCGGCGGCGGTGGGGACCATGTGCCAGGGTGGAACCATCGTGCTCAGCCGCGATGGACGCTCGACGGGCGAAGTCGTTCGACATGCAGTCGTCGCTGGTTTGACGGCGACGGGCTGCAAGGTGCTCGATGCCGGTATCGCCACAACGCCCACGTGCGGCGTGCTGGTGCAGCATCATCGAGCAGCGGGCGGCATTCAGATCACAGCCAGCCACAATCCCATCCAATGGAATGGCCTGAAGCCGTTCTCGCCGCTGGGTTCCGTGTTCGATCGACCGACCGGCGAGCGGTTGCTGCAACTGCTCGAATCTGGGCAATTCAACTACGTCGGTTGGGACAAGCTTGGTGCGGTGGAAGTGCTGGCTGATCCCGCTGGGCCACATATCGAACGAGCGCTACGACTGGTCGATGTTCCGGCCATTCGAGCTCGTAAGTTCAAAGTGGTGCTCGATTGCAATCACGGATCCGGTGCTGTTTCCACTCCGCGTCTGCTGGAGCAATTGGGGTGCGAAGTCACTGTGTTGGGAGGCACTGCCGACGGTCGCTTCGAGCACATTCCCGAGCCACTTAAAGAGAACCTGACGGGACTTTCCGAAGCAGTCCGCCGCTGCGGTGCGGATGCCGGGTTCGCTCAAGATCCCGATGCCGATCGGCTGGCGATTGTCGACAACCAAGGACGCTATATCGGCGAAGAACTGACGCTGGCGTTGTGTGCCGACTGGGTGCTGTCGAGGACTCCCGGCCCCTTTGTGGTGAATGGCTCGACGAGCCGCATCAATGCCGACATCGCGGCCAAGCACGGCTGCGAGTTCCATCGGTCGTGGGTGGGCGAAGCGAATGTCGTCGCTCTGATGCGCGAAAAGAACGCGATCCTCGGTGGCGAAGGCAACGGCGGAGTGATCGAGCCCAAGGTGGGCTTCGTGCGCGACAGCTTTGTCTCGATGGCTTATGTGCTCGACGGTCTGGCGCATGGCACGAGGACTCTCGGCGAGTGGGCGGACTCGTTGCCGGCCTACACGATCGTGAAAGACAAGATCGAATGCCCCCGCGAGCGAGTGGACGCCGCCTGCTCTGCACTGCAAGCAGCGTTTGGCGATGCCACCGCCACGGCTGGAGACGGCCTGCGTCTCGACTGGTCCGACCGCTGGGTCCAAGTCCGAGCCAGTAACACCGAGCCCATCATCCGAGTGATCTCGGAAGCCCCCGACGACCGCCTGGCTAAGACCTTGTGCCAACAAGCCGTCGAAATCGTCCGCTCGGTCGTGAAGTAAGGTCGGGGCAATTCGTCATATTCCCGAAATGGCGGACGAGTGACATATGCCGTTCTCTTCGCCATTTATTGGTCTTACTTATTTCGATTACTACTCGACCCCCGTCGTCATGGGACGAACACGCTCACCAGCGGAGCAGTACTCAACGAGCCGAGCCATCCCCGAAACTTAACGGGCCGCCCCTTCTGTTGCCGCCATTGATTCGGTCCGGCTAGTGGACCACCTGCCAACAACAGCATTGTGGACAGCACCCACCATCATTGCCCAAGCGACAATCGTGGCCACCGCCCCGAGGTCGCTTGTTAGCCAGGAGCGTACACCCTCGGGCAAGGCGCCATGTTTGATTAATATGCCTACGAGAATAGGTTCAATACAGACAACAATTACGAGGCAGAGACGGTACCAAAAAGGTATGAGCGGTTTCACGTGCGATAGCCTCCGAGGTGGCAGAACGACCAAGGTAACCCGGCGGCGGCCAAGAACCATTGATTTCAGAATCCGCCCGATCCGCCGCTCGGGTTGACCGCCTTGTTGGGCATAAATGTGCAATCGATGGCCGACTCATTTACTCAGCAGGCTCTTCACTGCTTCAAACATACGGAGCACATCGCGATCGAAATCTGCATCTTGCCGGATAGAGATCGCATTGATTTCCGTAATCCAGCGAATTGATTCGGCAAGTTGAGACGAGGGGGGCATGGAAGCATCGTCCAGTAGAACAGGCAGAACTTTTACACCTACCTCACGAGCACCTTCCAACTCCAGACGCACCCAATCCTGTTGACCGACGATTGGATTATTGCACCAATCAGTGCCAATTACCGCGAGCACAACCTGGCACTGCCTCATCGCATTCCTAATGTGCTCGCCGAAGTCACACCCATGTGGTATCGATAGTTCGTCGCGAAAGAGTGCTCCCGATCCGAAATGCTCAACAACGCGATCTCCGATCCTGCGAACTGTGGAGCCAGTGTCAATTCGTCGATAGCTGAGGAATATTGTCGCTTGATTTGCTTGGCGGAAGCACCAGAGATACCTCAAATAGAACGCAATCGCGACCAATAAGTGTAATGTAAGTAATACGTATCCAAATGATTAATACATAACGAAATGTGTCGTTGACCTTACGAGATCGGACGGGTGTGGCGACTCGCTCATCATCTCCGCGCGAAGCTGATACGGTAACGTGGCTGCGGTCGACATTGCCCATACCGAAACGGCACCGTACATCAAAAGACTGATAATGGCGACCCGCCCAAGCCATTTCGTTGACCCAGAATGAGACACTACAAGCAATCGATCACGGTGTGGCAGGAGTGCAACTAAGTGAAGTACCTGCGCCAGAAACAGCGCAAATCCCGACCAGATTGCCAATTCGGGACCAGCGCTAAGTGAATACCGGGCAGTCGCGTCTTTATCGTCATGAAACTCTGGAGCTGGAACTGAGACGGCGGATTGTTCATCCTTGGCAATCGTTAGCTCCGTAGAGTTCAGTCGCGTCTCACCTTCGGGTGTCGCTGCTACGTCTTGCCTCCTCCACACGGCACCAGGATTCTCCGGAAGGCTGCCGTAGAACCGGTCCATCCACCGAAACGACGTCGCACCAAGAAGTATGCAAACGGCTAAAGTGCCGACCATCGCCAGTAGGAGCCAACGAGATTGCCGGTTGGGATAGCGTGAACGATCATGGAACGATAGCGCCGAGAATGTGAGAACGTTTCCAAGGACATAACCGATAACGCCGACACAAGCGGCTACTCCGAAACAACTGTCAATCGCAACTGGTGGAATCGTTTTGGGACGCTCTTCCATCGTCCAAATGAGCATCTGCTCCACACAGACATGGGAGCAACATGTTAACAATGCGGCCGACGCGGCGGCGACGGCCGTACCCGTCACACACAATCCGTGTGGATAAGAGGCAGACGCGGGTTGTCGATCTGAGACGTTGCTCACACTTGTGTTGCCCACCAGAGAATTGAGCAGCGTGCGGGGTAACTCGGCGAGTCGACGAGACGTGCTCCGATAATGTTGTCGCAAGTTGGGCTTGTTTTGTTGGTTGGTCAAGAGTCAGGACTGAGTTTCTCAGTGTGTGGATAACATGTTATGGCCGCATGCGGCATAACTCGGATACGGCTTCATGCGGCATAACTCCTTCAGTTCCGCACATGAAAATGCGAGCTATAGGCTGTAGTGGCTGATTCGGTGATTTAATGGGTGGTCAGGGCGCTCTGGCTAGTGTGGTGACTCGCAGTTTTGGTGATTAATTAGCCGCCGGGCGCTAGCCCACGGTTAAGCAAATTGAACCGAGGGCTAGCGCCCGGCGGCTAATTCAGAATTACCCATTTGAGTGAGTCACTACACTATCGTCGTTCGAAAGTTGGTCCATCTACTGCCATCGGAATTCAGAACGCAGCTTGTTCGGCGAGTCGCAATGGGAGTTACATATTCCTCTGGCAGTTGTTTTGTGGTCGCCTTTCGCTCCGCGAAAGAGCGTCTTCTGTGGCGTCTCGTGAGAGTCGGAATGCAACTGCCAACGCTTCTGACGCGAGCGGCGGATGAGAAATTATCAGTAGGACGGACTTGTAGTCCGTCATGTGTTAGTAGCGACGGACTACAAGTCCGTCGTACAAGCAGGTTGGCCGGTATCGACTCACCTGCCGCTCGCCTAAAGACGTTCTTTCGCGGAGCGAAAGGCGACCATAGAGCTAGGGAAAGCTGCTGCGACCGTCGCAAAACGTGATCGGCTCGCGTGAGTCTGAAGCGGCTACGGTGTGCAGTGATACCAATTCGGGCTGGCACTGATACTGCGGCTGGGTGTTGTTATTGAGGATGCTCGGCACCAGCCTCTCTCCGCTGAGTATCAATTCCTGGGGCGGCGCTCTCTATTTCGCGGGGCTGCGTTCTTGGGCTTCGCGTTTCTTTTGGTCTTTGGGGTGCTTGGAGAATGAATCGAAGACGTCGCCGACGACTCGGTCGGTGAGACGACTCAGCTCCAGCAGGATGTGCTCCTCGGCATCGGGGAGAAGCTTGGAAGTGTTGGGCTCGTACCCGCCCTCGGCGTAGGCGGCGGAGGTCGCGATGTAGCCGATGTTGCCGTTGGCGTAGCCGACAATGATCGGGGTCGCTCGATCGGCGATGGCTGCTTCTAAGCGGAGGCCGTATTCAACCATCGGCTCGCCCGGCATGGTCAGGAATAGGAACGGGCCGACCTTCAGAGCTTGCAGTTCGGCCTTCACTTTCTGCTCTTTGCCGGGCAACTCAATGACCGACGAGGCTACTCGGATTTGGTAGTAAGTCGGCCGCTCTTTCAGCTTCTCGCGCGTGACACTGTGAGCCAAAGCTCGCACCACGGCGCCGCCCAGGTCTCGCCCAGCCCATTGAATGTCGGCTTCGTCGGCACAGCGATACGGAAAGCCGGGCAGGTTCGGACGGATGTCTCCGGCACAACCTTGTAAGAACAGCGAGCTGGTCTTCTGGCCGTAAATCAGTTCGACAAACGACTGCGCCTCACCGGGGAAGTCGGCACTCATTTTCGGGTAGCCCTTCGGATACGGCAGCGAGCCCTTATCTCCCCAAGTGAAGAAACACGGATGGCAAACCGCGTGCATGACCACAGCCAACGGAGTCAGTGATTGGCCGTCGTCGAACCTCAGCACCTTCACGCGCGGGTCGTTGGGGCCATCGGGATTGAGCCGCACGACTGCGCGGCCATCGATGACTTTGCGGCGATTGATCCCAAAGCCAATGCGGTCCTCGCCGTAGCCGATGCTGACCGGCTTCATCTGAGCCGCCGCAGTCTTGGCCGCTTGACCGATCTTCTTGATGAGGTCCGCTGCCCACTTGGGATGCTCGGCATAGCCCGGTCCCGAGTGATTGTGCGAAGCCGCCACCATGATGTTCGCAGCCGGAGTGCCAGTCTCTTGCTCAATGCGTTCGCGAGCCGCCTTCACCATGTCGTCCCAAGCACCAATGGTGTCGAGCGTGACAATGGCCGCCTTCGTTTCACCGTCATCCAGCAGCAGCACACCGGCCCGCAGAGGGTCTCGAACGCCGGTGACTTCGCGGCGATGTCCGATCACGGTCAGGCCAGCCACATCTGTCGGAGTGATGTCGACTTTGCCGACTCCAGCTTTCAAGTTCGACACGACCGAGAACTGCCCATCGCGCAGTTCTTGAGCCAGAGCGATGCTCGTCGAGGTGAGACAGGCAATCGTCAGTAACCAACGCCAGGCAGTAAGGGTGATCGACATAGGAGTCCTCTCAAACAAAGTCGTGCTGACAGCGAGACATCGAAACGCGGAAGGTTTGTCGTCATTCCTCGGCGATTGATAGTCCGTCGCGCTGACGACACGGAAAACTAAACAGGCTGCGCTTTGAAACCGTCGACGGGATCATCTGCCTATCGAATGCACTTCTCGGGGCGCAGTTGCTACATCTTCGCCCTTCACAAAGTCACTCACTCCAACAGAGTGCGGCCTGGGAGCAATCAAGAGATGGGCAGAACGATCGAGAGTTCCGGCAACGAGCCTTCCGTAATGCGAACTCTTTCTCATCTCGGCTTCTTGGATGTGGAAGTTTCGTTCCACCGCAGAGGAGCGGAGCACGCAGAGTTTTTGAAAACTGTTCTCGATCAAAGTAGCCGTCATCGCTCCGCGTGACGTGCCTTCCAAGTTTGAGTTCGAACAAGTAGCGATCTTCGTTGGCAGGTGAGGGCGCTGGGAGGAAGGCTCATCACGCGGAGCGATGATGGCTACTCTGGTCTGACGCGCAGCCTCGCTGGAATCTTCTCGTCACACAAAGCATTCACAGTTTGAAGAACAAAGGACTACAGCATGAAGCGACTTCGGGGACTGAAGTGGATCATCGCGGCGCTCTTGGGCGTTTCGATGAATGGCGTTTCTCAACGAGCTGAGGGAGCGGATGCGGCTCAGCAAGAGGCCGCTCATTTGAAGAACATCAAGCAAGTGACGAACGGCTTCCCGCGCGCGGGCGAGGGCTACTTTTCGGCGGACGGTCAGAACATTGTCTATCAGGCTTACCCAATCGGTTACCCCTTCTATCAGATCTACACTCAGAAGCTCGAAGGCGGGACACCGCTGCGATTAAGCCCCGGTCGAGGTCGCACCACCTGCGCTTACTTCACGCCCGACGGGAAGCGCATCTTGTTTGCGTCGAGCCACTCGGACCCCAAGATCGAAGACACCGAGAAAGCCGGGCGCGACTTAGCCGCTGCCGGCGGACGTCGTCGCTATCAATGGGACTTCGATCCTCACATGGATCTCTACACCATCAACCCGGACGGCACGGGTTTGACTCGCCTGACGGACTCGCCCGGTTACGACGCAGAAGGCAGCTACTCGTCCGACGGCAAGCACATCGTCTTTACGTCGAGTCGCGACGGTGACCCCGATCTCTACATCATGAATGCCGACGGCACTGAAGTTCGGCAGCTCACGAATCAGAAGGGCTATGACGGCGGCCCGTTCTTCTCGCCCGATAACAAGTGGGTCATCTTCCGCAGCGACCGGCAGAAGGAGCACATGCTGCAACTCTTCGCGATCTCGGTGGATGGCAAGACCGAAGTGCAGCTCACCAACAACCTGGATCAGGTCAACTGGTGCCCGTTCTTCCATCCGAGCGGTAAGTACTTGATCTGGAGCGGCGCCGATTATTCGAAGGGGCCGATGGGCGCGAGCTTCCATCTCTTCACAATGGATATCGAAGCCAGCGACAGCAGTTTGAAAGCCGGCAAGGTCGAGCAGATCACGTTCGAGCCCGCGCATGACGTGCTGCCAGTCTTCAGTCCCGATGGCAAGAAGATGATGTGGACGTCGACGCGCACGCCGGACAAGAGCAGCCACCTCTTCATTGCAGACTGGATTCGCGGCGAGAAGTAAGCGGCTTCGACGCACCGGGGCCTTCGAAGAACAACGTTCCTCGACAGGCCCAAAGTGCGAGTTTGGAAGCTGCGCCGTTCTCGTTTTCTCAGTGTTCTCTGTGCCTCTGTGTTTCAAGTCTTCGAGCCATCTCCGACAGGACAATGCGATTGGAGACACAGAGGCACGGGGGACACAGAGAAGACTGAGTTTGGAAGTTCCTCATCGCTGCGGCTGAAACACGGATCAGGATTGGGATGTCGTGGCGATGGCTGGTTTGCGATGCACGACAAAGCCCGGCGTGGTGACTCGCACTGAGAACAGCGTCTTGCCCGCCGTGATGTAGAGCGTCTTCAAGTCGTCGCCGCCGAAGGTCACGTTGGTGAGTACGTCTTCGGTCACGGGGATGCGACCTTTGAGTTCACCCTCGGGCGTGATGATGTAGATGCCCGGTGGTACGTCCGAACTTTCGTGGGGACCGCGTGCTCGCGAGATCCCCGCAGCGACATACAAGTTGCCGGCCTGATCAACGGCCATGCCGTCTCCGCCGCGTCCGCTGCCGAAGTCAAATACGACTCGCTGGTTGCTGAGCGTTCCATTGCTCGCCAAGTCGAACGCCCAAATCTTGCGATTGCCACCAATCACCGGGCAGCTATCGACGAGATACAAAGTCCGTTCGTTTGGACTTAGCGCGATACCGTTCGGCCGCTGAATCGCCGGTTGCGTGATCACACGCGTAACGCTGCCGTCCAAGTCGATGCGATAAACCGAATCGTGATCAAGCTCCATCGTGGCTCGATCACCGTAGCACGGATCGGTGAAGAAGATCAGTCCGTTGCTACAAGCTGCGATGTCGTTGGGAGCGTTGTAACGCCGACCTTCATAGTGACTCGTCAGGACTTCGACTTTGCCCGTTGTCATGTCTGTGCGAGTTATCCGTCGATTGCCGTCATTCGGACCGAACTCATTCCCCTCGCAAGCCAACAGCCGACCTTGAGCATCGAACAGCAGCCCATTGGTTCGCCCGCTCGGAATGCGCCACACGCTGGTGGTCTTGGTCTGAGAATCAAATCTCATAATGCGGTTATTGACGATGTCGCTGAAGTAAACGATTCCGTCAGCCGTGGCCGCTGGACCTTCTGTGAACGCGACGAAAGATGCCGGTGCAATGCCGACTGGATCGACGAAGTCGGTGGGTAGCGGCGTATGCTTTAAGTCGATTGTCATGCTCGAATCCTCTGACTGAAATGTGGGCGCTTCGCGAAAACAAAGATGCGTATGGCCGGGTATGGAGAACATTGAAGTCGACTCTGGCGGATTGCCAATAATTGAGATCACGGCCTGAAGCGAAGTCACAGCGAGACAACTGGTGGCTCGCCCTCCATCGCCCGCGTAATGTGTCGCCCCCGATCGTTGACTGCATCAATGACGTATCCCTGCTGAGTGATCTCATGCCTTCGCTTCGAGAATACGCCACGTTCTTTCGCGAGTTCCGCAGCCGGTTCGAGACAACGGGAGCCATCGCGCCCAGTAGTCGATTCCTGGCCGCGGCGCTGTTGCGACCGTTGAAGCGACGAGTCGATGACAGACCAGTCCGCATTCTCGAAATAGGCCCTGGAACCGGAGCAGTCACCGACTGGCTGGTGAGGCAGGGGCAACCCGGCGACATCTTGGATCTGGTGGAATTGAATGAGACTTTCGCAGACGTGCTGCGCAAGAAGTTCGAGCAAGATCCGACCTACCGTCACATTGCCGAACGGTCTCAGGTGCATGTGGTTCCGCTGCAAGAATTCGAAGCCGAAGAGCCTTACGACTTCATTATCTCGGGGCTGCCGCTCAACAACTTTCCGGCGAGCCTGGTGGATGAAGTCTTCCAGGCTTACTTCCGATTGCTCTCGCCGGGCGGAACGTTGTCCTACTTCGAATACATGTATGTGAGATCGATTCGAAAGCGTGTAGGAGCGAAACAAGCTCGCGAGCGTCTGGGGCTCATCGACGCCACGATGAGCCAATTCACTCAACGATTCCGAGTCCGCCGCGATTGGATCTTCGTCAATTTGCCGCCCGCATGGGTGCAGCATTTACGGAAGAGCGAAGAGCACGACAGCAGCGGCGACAGCCGGAACTAATAACTCTGGTAAGAGTCGCCTTATGCCGTGGGGCAGGTTTGTAACCTGCCTGTTGCGTTGCAGTTTCTCAGGTTGAAAACCTGCGCCACCGACTTTTGTCGGGAACGTCAGAACGAAGTCGTCGGACTGTGTGCTGCGCTTTGTGAATCTCGTCGATGCCTGTTGGCTGACGTTTTCCTTACACCACAGATTGCGACGTAGCTGAAACGCGATGTCTGGGTCAGACGCTCGACCATTCACACGATGATGGGAGCGTCAGCTTCTTGAAGATGATCTGACGGCGAGTCCATCGGGAACGTTGCAGACTTTGGTGGACCGATTCGAAGCGGGAAGTTGAGTGGCCAGCGAAGCCTGAAGAGTCGTGGCCAATCTTTCGTCCTCTGCGTTCTCCGCGACTTTGCGGTTGGAATCTTGTTCGCTGCACGGTCGCAGAGAACACAGAGAAGGCGAGTTACAGACAACTCAATCAACACTGCTTTTGGACTTAGTTGATGGCTCAACGCGTGATGTCGCCTCGACATTAAGCCAATCAAACTCATTCATAAAAACAACGACGAGGATACCGAAGTCGGCATCCTCGTCTGAGGTTGAATCTCAGTTGTATGCTGAGCCAATGCTGTCAATCAGAGAGGTGCGTCGTGAGTCAGCGAGAGTAACGACCAGTCGAGGCGTCGACCGTAATCAAGGGAGCTAGCTCAAGGGGAGAGATCACGATCGAGTGGTGTGCTCGACAAGCCAATACTTAGAGCCAACACCCACTTGATATCGGAGCGGGTGTTGGTCTCAGATGATTAGTGGCCAGGAGCTGCACAGGTCGGAGCACAAGGAGCTGCACAGGAAGGTGCGCAGCTGTGGCTGCAACCACACTTTGGCTTGCAGAGCGAAGGCAGCGAGAGCTTCGGCATGTGGCAATGACACAGGTCAAGCTTTGGCAAGCAGAGCTTCGGCATGTGGCACTTTGGCATGCAGCAAGGATCGATCTTCGGCAAGCAGAGCTTCGGCAGATGGCACTTTGGCTTGCAGCAGCTGTTGCAGGTATGAGCCGGAGCACAGCAGCTTGGAGCCGCTGGAGCACAGGCTGGAGCACATGGAGCAGCGCAGCTCTTAGCAGCTGGAGCACAAGCTGGTGCACAAGGAGCGGCACAGGTCGCCGCAGCTGGAGCACAAGCAGGCGCACAAGGTGCAGCACAGCTCTTAGGAGCTGGAGCACAAGCTGGTGCACAAGGTGCAGCACAGCTCTTAGGAGCTGGTGCACAAGCTGGTGCACAAGCCGCTGGGGCTGCACAGTTCGCAACTTGTGGAGCACAAGCTGGAGCACAGCTCGCAGGAGCTGCACAGCTTGCTGCTTGTGGAGCACAAGCTGGAGCACAAGGAGCAGCGCAGCTGGCGGCCTTAGGCGCACAAGCTGGAGCACGAGGGGCACAACACGATGGACCATGATCGAACAAGCCGGCTTGTGCGCTGCCGATGCTTGCCGCCAGGACCACTAACGCTTGGGTCAGGGTATTCCACTTCATTCCGGGCATCTCCTCAAACGTGAAACCAGAAACCAACAGTTGTCACTCCAGTTGCGACAGAAACGGGCACACGCCCGTGAATGGAGTGTCCTGCCAGACGAGGCAGGGCGGGTAAACCTGGTAAAGTTTTCGGCCAGGCTTCTGTGGTTTCATCGCTCCAACAGATGAGTTTCCTCTTCAAAGCGGGGAGCATGCGGAGAATGAACTAACTGTGCCGATCATGCGGACCAACGCCGTTGCGGACGAAGTGGATATGCCGTGCGGTCTGAAGGCAGCGAGTAATCCTCGCTGCCCGCCAATACCCATTGTCACTTCTTTGGCTTCTTCGGCGGCGAGTCAGGCACGATGTTGTTGAGGTTGGAGTAGTTCACGCGCGGCTTACCGTCCGGCGGGCTCTTCACGACGTGCCGAAACAACACGGTGTTGTCGAGGTCGATGTCGTTCGACCAAATGAACTTCGCGCCTTTGAAGTCATGCTCGAAGTAAGGCTGCTTCGGATTCACTTCGTCTTCGGTGTATTCCTTGGCCTTGCCCCACGAGCTGTCGTCGAAGTCGACGGCGAACCAGTTCTCTGGGATGGGAGTATTCTCGACGCGCGGGTTCTTGGTGTCGCGATTGATGGGCCCAGTCGAGAACGCCTTCGCTTTCCAGCTTGCGTTGGTGACCGTCCCGTCGCCGAACTTCAGGATGAAGCCACCGTCACCAATGTTGGTGTTGGCGTACTCCATGCCCGTCTGAGGATCGGCGTTGTCCTTGGCCATGACGGCGATCGTCATGGGATACGTCGGCAGCATGTCGACCGAGATCACGTTGTGGGGGATGAACTTGATCGAGTCGACCGCCACGAGCTCGCCGTTGACGTAGAGCATGAACCAGTTGTCGGCATAGATGTTGGCCTTAATGGTGTCGCTCATCTGCGGCTTCTTGAGTTTGCCCGGCGCACCTGGTGGAGGCGGCCGATCTCCGGGCTTTTGAGCGACAGCCATCAAGCCTGCCGTCGACAACAGACCAACGAAGGCTGCAGCGAGCAGTTTGCATTTCATGGAGAGTTCCTCGGAGAAGAGAAGTTTCAGCCGCATTCATGCGGGCTCGGTGAGACCTAACGCGACTTCAAAAGATTCCGCACATACTTGCTGACGACCAACAAGCCACCTGCGCCACCGACGACAACCTGCATCAGCAGACTGCCAGCACCGGGATCTAAGTAGGACAGCAACATCGCAACGCCTTTCACAAATCGTAGGCATGGCCAACGACGATAGACCGAGATCACACCACAGCACGACCGATGTCATGGTGGTGACAATTGGCAGCAGCAGAGGCAACGGCTCAAGCAACCGGAACATCGAACAGCGACGAGATCATTCAAAGCTGATCTCAATTCGACTTGCTGTCTTTGTTCTTGCCTTTGTTCTTTCCCGGTTGCCCCTTTCCAGGCTGGCCTTTGCCGGGCTCGTTGCCATTGGGCTTGCCGCCCTGATTACCACCTTGATTGCCTCGTGGTCGCTCAGCTTGTGGGTCGTACTTGGGATTAGGACCGGGCGGCAGCAAAGCTCCGGTTTCCTTTTGCCAGGCACGCAGAGTTCGCGTGAGTGCGTTGGCTTTGTCGGGCATCGAACTCGCGAGGTTTCGTTCTTCGTTAGGGTCGGCCTTCAAGTTGTAGAGTTCGACATGGCCGCCCTCTTCGAAGAACTCAATCAGTTTGAAGTCGCCATCGCGAACGGCACTCGCGGGTGTGGATTTTCCGACATAACAAGGGAAGTGCCAGAAGAGTCGCGGCCGCTTTAACGTCGTGGTGCCATTCATCAGCGGAGCGAGGCTGACTCCATCTTGCACTTGATTGCTGGGAGGCTGGATGCCGGCGAGTTCAAGCAAAGTCGGATAGAGATCGATGCTCGAAACCGGCACTTCCGTCTTGCTGCCCGGCTTCTTCACACCCGGCCCCGAGATCACCAGGGGAACTCGAATGCCACCTTCATAAAGCTCACCTTTGCCACCTCGTAGCGGCGGCGTGTATTGCTGAGTGCCCCCGTTGTCCGACGTAAAGATCACGACCGTGTTGTCGGTGAGCTTCAGCTTGGCGAGATGCTCAACGATTCGACCGACGTTCTGATCGACCGCTTCGACCGTCGCGGCACAAGCCGGATCATCTCGACGATCTTTGCTCTTGGCAGCTTTGTCTCGGTACTTCTTCAACAGCTCGGGCTTGGGATCGAACGGCGCGTGAACGGCATGATCGGGCAAGTACACGAAGAACGGTCGGTCTCGATTATCGTCGACGAACTTCAGCACCTCGTCCGTCAGACGATCGCTGAGATAGTTCTTGTCGTCATCGAAGTAGGCGTCTTTGTCGAAGCCCAGGTTCTCGGGAAAGACAACCTTCTGAAAGCCCTGCCCGCCCGGAGTCACCGGACCCGTGCGACCTCGGCCAAGGTTCCACATCCCGAAGAACGCTGTCGCGTATGGCGACTTATCAGACTGCCCAAGCGCTTCAGCGATCGTGACGATGTTGGTGTCGAGTTCGGACTTGCTCTCGGCAGCAGTGAGCTTGTGCCACGGCGAGCCAGGTGGCTGACGTGGATCAACGACGGTGTAGATCCCATGCCGAGGCGTGTACTGGCCCGACATCAAGCACGCGCGAGTCGGCGCGCAGTTGGGAGCACTCGAATAAGCCTGAGTGAAAACCAATCCGCTCTTCGCGAGCCGATCGATGTTTGGAGTCTCAATAAACGAATTGCCCATGAAGCCAACATCGCGCCAGCCCATGTCATCCATGAGGATGACCACAAAGTTCGGCGGTCGCTGCGCATCGGCAGTCCAAGCGTCGGTATTGAGAAGTAAGACGCTGACCACTGACAGCAAAACAGTAAGCCACTTTTGCATGATGACTTTGCCTATCAAACGAGGATCAATTGAGGCATCAAGAGTTATCCGTCAGGGGCGATTCATGACACCGAATTGTGCATGAAAAGCAATGAGCCGCTCATGGCACCTCGCTGGGCCGAACGGGTGGTTGACCAGGACCTCGGACACGAAGGATGTAGGCCGTTTGGTCCTCAACCAGAAAGAGCGCTCGATAAGGCTGACCGTGCTTCGTGCGAAAAAACGTTTGACGGATATCGCGCTCGCAAGCACGTGCCTCGGGAGCTCGAGCACAAGCGCTCGCGTGATACTCCAATCGCTTCAACATGGAGTCGTAGGCGACAAGCCAAGATTCAGCCCCGATCGGTGACCGGTCGCGCAACCACAGGAAAATGGCGCGAACGTCACTTTGAGCTTTCGGAAGTTCTCGTATCGAGAAGCTCATTCGGTGGTGATCCCAAACTCGCGCCTGAGTTGCTGAGAATGAACCCCCGCGGGAGTCCCCTTCTCACCGTTCTCGAAGTCCGCAAGAGAGGCTCTGACGGCCGACAAGTTCTCTTCCAAGTCTTGCGAGTTGAGATGCTCAAATCGCCAAGCGTCGTAGAGTTCGTCGAGCGTTGGTTCGTCAGCTTCTTGGCCTAGGATCGACGTTGCATAGCGATGAAAATCGTCGAGAAGTTCTCGAGTAGTCAGCATCTTTGATGTCTCTCTTCAACAACAGCAGTCGGTAGCGGGGACCATAACTTCTGACTCTCGCCGTGGTCGATGCTCAATCATTCCATCGCCTTGCTTGGCTCCGCATGCGAGGTCGGCTCGAAGAAGCGTTCTCCTAACGGCCGTTGTGACTGCAAGGTCATGCGGAGCGTCAGACGCTCGGGGCCGTAAGGCATTTCGATGAAGCGCATCTGCTGAATCAAACCACTCTTCACCGAGTAACTGATCTCGACGCGTTTCGGACCTCGGTACTGCCGCTTCTTCACAGCCACGATCAGCCGAGTAGCCTCGGAGCTAGCAATCACGGACTCTGCCGCCGCGTCGTCAGCGGTTTCAATTGGCAGCAGTCGGACTTCGTAGGCTTCGAGCAATCGACCGAGTCCGTCTTCGATGTGAATCAGCGGCATCGAGTGTTCGTGACCGGGCACATCGCGGTTGAACTCGTTGAGGTCCGAACTAACACGCACCGAACCATCCGGCTTGATCGCCCAGCTCTCGCGGCCATTGCTGCCCGTCGTGAAGCGTCGTCCGTCATTCGTTTGGCGAATCAAGACGAACTGCCCGCCAGCTCGAACATGCAACGTGGCGTCGGTGAGCGGCGGCTTCGGCGGTCGCTGTCGTTCGGGAGCATCGTCGCCCAACTCACGCGACGAGATCGCACCGGTCTCTTCGACTGCGATGTGATAGGTCTGATCGGGAGCGTGAGTTGTCGCTGCGATGATGCGATTGATTTCAGTCGTTGCTGCCGCAGCCGGAGTGACTCCAAAACCCTTCCAGATAACAGCGACAACCAACAGCATCGCCGTTGTCAGCGACATCATGACGAGCCGGTACGAACGAACCTTCGGCGCTGTCTTCGACGGCTGAAAAGCCGCGTCCGCTTGCGACTTTGAATCCATCGTCAGCGGCAAAGACAGGTCATCTCTGTCGTCGTCTCCGATGTGATTGAGCACGCTGAATTCCGTTCGCAAGCGGTCGTGCAACAACGACGCAGCGGCAAAGTGACGCGCATTCTCGGGCGCGGCCTGTAGCCATTCTTGCAGCGCGGCGTGCTCTTCTGGTGACAGCGTTTCATCCAGATAGCCATTGATGAGAGACTGAGGATCGAGGCTCATCATGTCACTCCTTCACAGGCCGCTTTGCGTTCAATGCACTCGCGCAGTTGATCGCGGATTCGCTGCAGGGCCTTCGCGACAGAGTTCGCCGACATGCCAATGCGTTCGGCAATCGCCGCAGGCTTGAGGTCTTCTTGATACCTCAACGCGCAGAGTTCTTTCGCTCGGCCTTCAAGGCTTCTGAGACAGTCGCTGAGCACGTCCAATCGATGCGACTCTTCGCTCGTGACTTGCTCGAACGCGCTAGCGACATTCACGAGGACGTATTCATCAAAGACCAACCGATCGCGGCGCTGACGTCGCAGATACAAGCCCACCTGATTGCGAGCGATCCCCAACGCCCAGCCAATAAACGGCCGCGATGAATCATAGCGCGGAAAGGCTTCGATGACGGCGATGGCGATCTCTTGCAGCACGTCGTCGCGTGCCGAGAAATCACGAACAGCCGACGTCACGAACGCCGACACCACGGGCATGGCGAGCGTCCATTGTCGAGTCGCTTGTCGCGTTTGTTCGTCCACGATTCCGCCTCGGAGAGAAAAGCACCGCCGGAAACTTCCGGCCCAGACTTCTGCTTACCGAATACTTAACCAACCGTGACGAAACGTGACCAAGAATTTTGCCGCTGCCGCCTGGCCAACATTGTTGCGCGAGCACGACTTCAAGAGCGTGTCTGAACGCCGATCGTTGAAACGCTGGGGTCGCAAAGAACGCAGAGGAGAGACATGTCTTGAACTCTCCTGTTCTCTCTGCGAACTCCGCGTCCTCAGCGTTTCAAATTCCATTCGCTGCGAGTTCAAGCGTCGCAAGGAATTGCGATGTGCCTAGAAATGCACACGACAGACGGCCGCAGAATTATCCGGCGCGATTCTTGTCTTGCTCAGCAAATCGTTGCAGCAGTTCCATCTCGTACTTACTGCCGACCATCAAAGGCACTCGCTGATGCAAGCTCGACGGTTTGATATCGAGAATTCGCTGATGTCCGTCGGTCGCAATGCCACCAGCTTGTTCGGCAACAAAGCCAATCGGATTGGCCTCGTACATCAGTCGCAACTTGCCAGACGGATTCTTAGCCGTCGGCGGATACAAGAAGATGCCGCCCTTAAGCAGCGTGCGATGAAAGTCCGCCACCAACGAACCTACATACCGCGAAGTGTAAGCCGAACCATCCGCTCCCGACTTGAACCAATACAAGAAGCGTCGGAAGTACTCGGGAAAGCTCTCTGCATTGGACTCGTTCAACGAGTACTGCTTGCCTCGTTCGGGCATGCGGATGTTGGGATGACTCAACAAGAACGCTCCGATCGACGGATCCAGCGTGAAGCCGTTGACTCCCTGCCCCGTCGTGTAGACTAACATCGTCGACGACCCGTAGAGCACATAGCCCGCAGCGATCTGCTTGTAGCCCGGCTGCAACACGTCGCCCTGAGGATCTTTGGAATTCGGATCACGACGCAGGATCGAGAAGATCGTGCCCACGTTGATATTCACGTCGATGTTTCCAGAGCCATCCAAAGGATCGAAGATCACCACGTACTTACCGTGATTGGCATCCTTGATGACGACGACGGGTTCCTCGTTCTCTTCCGAAGCCAACACGCCCACGTTGCCGCGGTTACCAAGACAGCTCAGTAGGGCTTCGTTGGCATAGTGGTCGAGCTTTTGAACCACTTCGCCTTGCACATTGGTGTCACCCGTTGCCCCCAGCACATCGACCAGCCCAGCACGTCGCACAGCAGCGCCAACGATTTTGCAGGCCAGAGTGATGCCCGACAGTAACCACGAAAACTCGCCACTGGCGTCAGGAAAGCTTTCGCGCTGTTGGAGCAAAATGTGTTGTTCGGCAGTCGTTCCCAGAGATGGTTGCATCGGTCGAATCCTTCAACGAAATGTGAGTTGGTCGTGAGGCTGGTCGTAGCATAGGCCCCCGCCCTTTCATTTCCTCTCGACCCAGCCGCCTCGCGCGCTATGTCATGCGACCACGAAACAGCCGATCTGTTGTGACTTGAAAAGTAGAGAGGACTTGTCGTTATCCACGAGCGACATTCCCAACGAGCACAAATCGGACCATGAAACACTGAGGAACTCCGGTCGCCGCGACATCCATCTTGACGCATTTTTTGAGGTGCCGTACTTGTTCCGCTCCTCTCTTTTCGGCCAAGTGCCGCAGGTCCGCCCTGCGCACCCACGGCCTGTTTGCTGAGCAAGCTTGATCAAGGATCTCTATTCCATCCCTCGGAAGCATCCCCGCTTCCTCGATCAAGCTCACCACAGGGAATCTGGTAGAGCTCAGGTTCATGGAAGAAAAACTCTCCTTCGCCAATTCAATGCCTGCCTCTCGCGATACGTCACAGCGATCTTCTCGATCGCTCGGTTCGCGGTATGCGCTCGGCTTATGTTTGCTGTTGCTCTCGTCGCTCACAGGCTGCGCGACGATGTATGGCAACAAGAACTTCTATTCCGCTCATGATTTGCCGCTGAATTCGCCGCTGCATGCCTCGACTACGTCCAATCCTCAGACCTTGGACCTCACGAAGTTGGCGGTCGCTTCAGGCACAACGAATGAGGTTCTGGGAGTCGGAGACGTGCTCGATGTTTCCGTCAGCGCAGGACCTGGTCATCGCGACCAATGGTCTCTCCGCGTCGAGAACCAAGGCACGATCAACATCCCGTATGGCATCGGCCCGATACCAGTCGCTGGCCAAGCACCCGAAGAAGCAGAAGCACTTATCACTCAAGCCGGCATGCAACGCGGCGTCTATCGCGCGCCAGCTGTAAATGTCAGCGTAAAGCGCAAACGCATGATTACGGTCACAGTGCTCGGCGCTGTGAATTCGCCTGGTGTAAAGAGTCTGCCACCTAATAACACCGACCTACTTTCTGTCTTGGTTGCTGCAGGTGGCTTGGCAAAAGACGCCGGCACCAATGTCGAAATCCAAAACGTGATCGACATGAGCCAGCGCAACCATGAATCGATCGCACGCGGCGGCGTGCCTGGTGTCATTACTCCGACTGGTTATGCCTCGGGTGGAGGTGCTCCGAAATCCGTGCGAGTCGACCTCGTGTCTGCCGCAACGAAAGGCACGAATGGCTATTACGTAGGCGATGGTGGTGTCGTCATGGTTGAGAAACGCGACTTGAAAGACGTCTCGGTTTCGGGCTTGGTCCGTAAGCCGGGCCCTATCGAATTCCCACAAGGCAAAGACTTCTACTTGCTAGATGCTCTGACATCAGCCGGTTGGGTTTCGACACAAGTGGCCGACAAGGTCTACGTGATTCGACAGGCTCCTGGAGACACGGGAGCTCCTAGCGTCATCCAATGCAGCATCGCTCGAGCAAAACATGACCCCAGCCATAACCTGAGGTTGGCTCCGGGAGATATCGTGACCGTGGAGCATTCGCCGCTCACCGTCGTCATGGAAGCACTCAACATCATCCGCGTCGGCTTCAACTTAACACCGCTGCTGTAGTTCCCGTCACACCACAACTTGCTGCCGGGCCAACGGTCGCAACCCAACGACTCAACGTTATTCGCACTCTCTGAGGCGTCACTTTTATGAGCACCGAAAAGGACTTCACCATTGGAGCGGAGAACAACACCGCCTCAGTGTCTGTGGTGCCGACCAATGCCATTGCCGCCATTGGCCGCTTTCTTTACGCGGTCAAAGTTCGCAAGCGTGTGATGGTTCTGTGGGCTGTGATTTGCGCGATTGGTGGCGGTGTTTTTTATGCCGTTGCTCCTCGGCAATATGACTCCGAAGCGCAGGTCTATGTCATCGCTCCCGAAGGAACTTCGGGGTCCAGTTCGCAGCTCACCGACGCCGTCGCCAAGATCATGGCCACTCACGTCAAACTGATGACTAGCCACGAAGTCATCAACAAGGCTCTCGGCAAACTGCACTCAGACTTCCACACCGACTTCAAAGGCTTGCGCAAAGACGCTCGCGCGGAAGTGATGCGACGTAACACGCGAGTCAGCTACGAACGCGGTACCAATCTGATCGATATTCGGTATCGCTCTTTGAGCCCTCAAGCGGCAGCAGAAATCGTCAACACGATCATCGACGAGTACCGCGAATTCGTGAATCTCAGCTCGAGGACTAGCTCCGAAACGACGCTGATGATGCTCAACGATCAACAGCGCGACCTCGAAACTCAGTTGAACGACACCGACAAAGAGCTGTCTCAACTGCGACTGCGACAGAACGTGTTTGTGGGAATGAACGGAGTCCAGATGAATCTGGAAGCGGTCATGCTGGAGACACTCTTCAAGGACTACAGCACCGCGCAGGCTGAACGCCGAAACCAAGAGACCTTTAGGGAGACTCTGGCCAACGCCATCGCGACCGGACAAGACCTGTTGCAGTACGCACTTCAGTCTTTGGATCAGCTCGGACCGCAATACCTCGCTTCGACGTTGGGATTGGGTGGTGAAGACGCTGCCGTGCAGTCGTACTTCATGAAGAAGCTGATCGAGGATGAAGGCAGCTATAAGAACCGCGTCAACATGCTCGGGCCAAACCATCCCGAGATCGCCGACCTTGAGCAGAACATCAAGACCGTCAGGACTTGGCTGCAATACAACATGGAAGCTCGCAAGCAGAAGCTGACTCAGGTGCAGTCGCAGGAGCTAGCGCAGCGGCTTCAGCATGTGGCCGAACAGAAGTTGCAGCTCGCAATTTCCCGAGAACTGTATGCCGCGTCTCAATACGAAGAGGCTTGGAAACGCTACCAAGAAGCCAACGAGCCGATGCTGCGAATTCAAACTTTGGAGAGCGAGAAGAAGCGACTCGAACGCAACTACGACATGGTTCTCGACAAGATCAACGCCGTCGCTGCGGTTGGAAAGACAGAGATTCGCACCGAGATCAGTCGCTATCCAACGGTCGCTCGAGTGCCCGTTTCTCCCAAACTTCCCTTGGTCATCTTGATTGCTGCGGGCCTCGCGATCTTCTGCGGACTGGCTTCGGTGTATGTCCTCGACATGCTCGATGACCGCTTCCGATCCCCCGAAGAACTCCGTCTGATGCTGGGCACGCCAGTGCTCGCCATGGTTCGCAAGATGGATCCGCTCGAAGCCACGTCAGGGCTGGATTCGATTCACACACTCGTAAAGCCTAACGGTGTCGAAACAGAAGCCTTCCGAACTCTGCGAACTGCGATCACGTTCTCGGACGGATCTACTCAGCGCATGATGGTGACAAGTTCCGAACCCAGCGACGGCAAGACCACCGTGATGGCCAACCTCGCCATCGCTTATGTGCAATCGGGCAAGAAGACGCTGCTCATCGATGCCGACATGCGTCGTCCCGGTATGTCGACCATGTTGGATATCCGCGGTCCCAAAGGTTTGTCGCACGTTTTGCGCGATGACATGCCACTGATGGAAAGCATCGAAGCCAACATCTACAGAGACTTCACTCCCGGCTTAGACGTCATCGCGTCGGGAACACGTCCGGTGAATCCAGCCGAGTTGCTGTCGAGCGATCGGTTCTCGGAACTGCTCGCTTGGGCGGAAACAAACTACGACCAGATCCTGATCGACGCCCCGCCGATCCTGGCGGTGAGTGACCCAGCCATCATCGGGCGCATGGTCGACGGTGCGGTCATGGTAATCCGACCGGATAAGAACAAACGCAAGATGGTGATTCGCGCGGTTGAGTCCGTGAAAGCAATGGACATCAACTTGCTGGGCCTGGTCGTCAATCGCATCAGCCAGGAACACGGAGCCGACTACTACGGCTATGGCTACGGTTACGGCTATGGCTACGGCTATGGATACGGCTACGGCCACGATCCGCATGATGATCCGGCAGGGACCGCAGAAGGGACTTCTGAAGGCGACCAGTCAGAGCATCGTCATCGACATCATCACGAAGATGATCAAGAAGAAAGCGATGTCATCGTCTCAACAAGCGGCCGATCACGTCGTGCCGCTTGATCGCGCACTCCGGTGCATTCTTTGAATTGATCCAAAGTCAGAGGTGAAGTTGTTCGTAGCCATGATGAAATCGAGCGACCACCTCGATGGAAGAAGAGTTCCATCGGCCACCTTCGCACTCACAAATCTCTAACTGACGCCAGGATGACGTCATGAGCAACGAGCCGGATTCACAACCTAGACCCCGTCGTTCGAGCCGCTCGCCGCATCGTTCGTCGTCCCTCTCTTCGACCTCGCCAACTCCAACATCCTCGTCGTCTGCAACGACGACGCGAAGTTCGTCAGGTGAGTCGAGAAGTTCGTCGTCTTCGAAACGCCGACACCGGTCCGGCAGTTCGCATCGAAAGCATGAGAGCAGTCGATCTTCCATCTGGATGAACGGCTTCGACTTCTTCTTGCTCCTGGCGCTCGCAGTGCCCTTTGTCATGGGCGGCAGACTGGCCATTGGCGAATTCACGTTGGTGATGGCCGCTGTCGGCTGCTCGCTGTGCTGGGGAATTCATCAACTCGTTGATCGGCAAGAGCCCGTCTGTATTTGGACGAAAGCAGAACTGCTCCTGTTGCTCGTGGTCGGAGTCGGACTGCTGCAAGTTGTCCCGCTGCCGCCAAGCATTCTGGAAATCGTCTCGCCCAAGATCGCCGAAGTTCTGCCACTGTGGGACAGCTCGGAAGCAAGCGTCTTTGGTCCGTGGAAGTTCTTGTCGCTGACCGTCGGCGAGACTCGCCAAGCACTCGTTCTGGGCGTGAGCTACGTCTTGCTGTTTTGGCTCACCGCGCAACGCATCCGCCGCATTCAAGACGCTCATCGATTGCTGCGAGCGATCTGCATTAGTGCCGCCGTCATGGCAACCTTCGCCATGCTTCAGTTCCTCACATCGAACGGCAAGTTCTATTGGTTCTTTGAATTCCCAGCCGGCACAACCGCCGACCGAATCAAAGGCGCGTTCCCCAACAAGAACCACTTCGCTGCTTACCTCTCGTTGGCCGTCGGTCCATACGTGTGGTGGTTGATGGACCTCGTGGAAAACAATGCTCACGAGGAAGAAGAAGTCGTCTTCGGAAGCGGTCAAGCAGCACCGTTACCCAAGTCCGTTCGCATTTCACTAGCCGCAGGCGGCGGTGCCTTCGTTGCGGTGGGTTTGTTGTCATCGATGTCGCGCGGTGCCGTTGTGGCCGCAGCCGCCGGTCTGACCGTGATGGTCATCGTGCTGACGATCAAAGGCATGATCTCCAAACGGTTGGTCGCAGGCTTGGGAGCGCTCGCGATCGCAGCGGCTTGTCTGCAATTAGCCGTTGGCTACGACAAGATGATGGACCGACTCAATCGCTGGGACGACAACGGCCGTCTGCCGATTTGGAAAGCGAACATCGACATTGCATCGGATTACCCGGTGCTTGGCGCTGGTGTCGGAAGTCACCGGTTTGTGCATTTGAAGTATCTCGATAACCCCTACGACGAACACGAAGCGACGCACGCTGAAAGCAACTATCTGCAAGTCGCCAGCGAAACCGGTCTCGTCGGTTTGTCGCTCGCCGTGATGTGCCTGGGCATGTGCCTCTTCTGGTGCTGGCGCGCTGCCAAGCTGGGACAAGATCGCTCTTACGTTGTAGCTCAGTTGGGACTGTTAGCTTCGCTGGTCTCAACGATGGTCGGTTCGATCGCAGACTTCACGTGGTACATCCCCGGCTACACCGTGATCCTGGTCTTAGAGATGGCGTGTGCCTGCCGCATCTACCAGATGACTCGCGAGAAAGACGACCCACAAGCATCGCCTTCGATGGTCGTGCCACGAATCTCTTTGGCCACCGGCCTCATGTTGATGCTGGTCGCGGGAGCTTGGATGGTTCAATCGCAATGGCCGTTGGCCGCTGCTGAACCGCATTGGATCGACTATCGCCGCTTGGTCTTCGATGCAGAGGAACAACAGAGACTGGCCGCCGAAGAAGCGGAAGAAAATGAAGACGAGCGAACTGCACGTGTGCTGGACCTCCTGTCGATGAAGCTGCAGAGCTTGCGAGCGGCAGCTCGGGCCAACCCGGACGACTCGCGATTCCAACTGCGACTGATGCGTCACTACTTGCTCGCGTTTCATGAGCTGCAACGGAACTCAGAAAACTCGATGCCGTTGAGTCAGCTCCGCGACACGGTCATCGCCAATGAATTCAAGTCCCGTGACGAAATGCGAGAATGGTTAGAGCGTGCCATAGGCGATTCAGTGAAATACGCCGACGCGGCATATCGACATGGATCGCGAGCGCTCAAAACGAACCCGCTGTTGTTCTCAGCGTACTTGGACCTCGCGGAACTGGGCTTCTTGGGTGGAGCCAACGAAGAGTTCCATCATCGCTGTATCGACCAAGCGCTGATCTTGGCTCCCAATGAAGCTCAGGTGCTTTATGTCGCTGGGCGAGAAGCCTTGTTGAAACAAGACGAAGGCAAGGCATTCGACTACTGGAAGCGAGCGTTCCATCGCAATCGCAACGTGCAATTCGAAATCATGCGCATCATGGTCGGGTCTGGGATGGAGCTGAAAAACACGACTCAGGTCGATCTGATGGTGAAGCTGTTTGATCCCGACATCGAAGCGTTGGACCAACTGGCCTTCATCCAAAAGGCACTCAACATGGACGACGAATGTCGTCACACCGTCGAACTGCTGGCCAGCAAACTCGAAGAACGAGCCACATCTGAAGACACCCTCACACGAGCCAAGGACTGGGTAAAGGCGGCCGGCGCGTTCGCTCGAATCGACCAACCTGAGCAAGTCGAACGCTGCTTCAAGATGGCCCTGGAATCGAGCTTCACCAGCTATGTCGCTCACTTCGAATATGGCGTCTGGCTCTATGGTCAAAGGCGAGGTGTCGATGCACGCGAGCAACTGACCTGGTGCAACATCGCCAATCCGCGTGATGTCGTTGTTGCGAAGATCTTGGAGCGACTCAGCCGCGGCATCTTCCCTGATCCCATTCAGCAACCAGGCAGCACAACGCTGGATAGTCAGCAGCAACTCAGCGCCGCCCCGGCATCACCAAGCTCGCTGCCCAGCGCACCACCGGGCCTTTCGAGTCTTCGCAGTCGCAGGCCGTATCTGTCTGAAGGCCAATCTACCGCCACCGGGCAACCTTCTGCTGCCGCTCCAACGAGCAGTGGAGGAATTCAGACACTGGGTCACGAGTCGCCGACTGAGGGCATTCCTAATGACGCCCCCAGACCACTCTTCATGCCGTCAGGGTCAACACGGCGGCAATAACGACTACACCCAAATTCGACGGACATCGTCACCCGACTAAGCACAACGAATCAAGACTTCGCCCTTTCCGAGTTCCAAGAAGTCGCCTCGATAGCTGCGATACGACGCATCGAAGATTCCATCCGGCAATGGAAACCCCTGCTGCTGAAGATGCTTGAGATAGATCGCCAACCACGTTGGCTTCTGCTGCCCTGCGAACTTGAATGACGGCAACACTTCCGGTGACTGGTTGAGGTCGAAGTAAGCGATCGTTCCGCGCTTCAAATTAGGCGCAGGACGAATACCGGGCTCGCCGAACAGCAGGATCGTCCCGGCAATCATGTTGACGCCCGGCACATCGCCAGACTTGCCGCCCACAGCAATCAGTCCGCGACGCATGCCGTGACCGATCTCATTGCCAGCATCTCCGTGAATGAAGATCTCGCCGCCCGTCATGCCTTTGAAGCCGCCGCGATAGACCGCTCCGACAAGATGTCCGGCGTTCCCCTTCACGGTGATTGTGCCGCCATGCATTTCGGCACCGACCCAATCGCCAGCGTTGCCGCTAACGATGATTTCGCCGCCGGTCATCTCCGCACCGAGATGCATGCCAGCATGACCTTCCACTCGAATACGACCGGAAGCCAACTTGGTGCCGATGAGCTTCACCTTGGAGCAATCACCAACGAAGACCAATTCGTTGTCTTCAGCAGATCCAACGACATCAAAAAAGTCTGAGACTGGATGCTGTCGATTGCCGCGTTGCACGAGCGTCGCTTTGACGTCATCGAGCGACTGCATTTTCAAGACATCCAACTGAAGCGAATCAACTTCGATCGGAATGCTGGATGACTCACGGAGTTGAAACGTCAGAGGCATTTTTCGATTCCCGTAGAACGGAGCGAGACCAACGCTCCTCACTTTCTTGCTGCGAAAACCACAACGTCAGCGATGACTGCCCAGTCGATCGACGCTCGACATCAGGGCTTTGAAACTTATTCAACTGCCGAGATTCCCGTGAAGTACTCCGGCTCGTTTCCAGCCTTCCACTTGATGTTGCAGCCAATGCTCGGCTTCTGCGTAACAAGCAACGGACCATTTGCCAGCACAGCATCGCATGCGGCTCGCAAATCAGCGCCAGTCACCGGTTTACCATTGCTGGGCCGACTGTCATCAAACTGCCCGCGATATGCCAACGCCATGTCTTTATCGAACACGAAGAAGTCCGGCGTGCATGCAGCCTTATAAGCCTGAGCGACCGACTGATCGGCGTCATATAGATACGGAAACGCGTACCCTGCGGAAGTGGCTTCAGCTGCCATCTTTTCCGGGGCGTCCGATGAATAGTTGGCTGCATCATTCGCATTGATGCCGACGATCCCAAGCCCCTTGGCTTGATACTCACGAGCAAACTTCGCGAACTCGCTGCGAATGTGAACCACGAACGGACAATGATTGCACATGAAGACGACGAGCAGTCCTTTGGAACCAGCGAAGTCAGACAGCGAAACCGTTTTGCCATCCACGTTCGGCAGCGAGAAACCAGGGGCTCTAGTCCCTAAAGGCAACATCGTCGAAGCAGTCTTCACCATGATGCAGTCCTAAAACTGAGGCCGACAAACGGCGTTATTGAGCAGACCTATAAGACAACGGGACCGATGGAATTGCAGTCGTTCCATCGGTCCCATGAGTACTAACAACAACAATGGCATCGCCGCCGCGAGTTAGCCACGCTTTTCGATTGGCACAAACTCGCGAACGTTCTCGCCTCGATAAATCTGCCGAGGTCGGTTGATGCGAGGCTTCTCTTCTCGAAGTTCTTTCCAGTGAGCGATCCAACCAGGCAACCGCCCGAGTGCAAACATCACTGTGAACATGTCGGCGGGGATGCCCATCGCCTTGTAGATAATGCCCGAGTAGAAGTCGACGTTCGGGTACAGCTTCCGCTCGATGAAGTACTCGTCACGCAAAGCGATCTCTTCAAGCTTCTTCGCGATGTCGAGCAGCGGGTCATGGATGCCCAACCGAGCTAAGACGTTGTCGCAAGTCTTGCGAAGGATCTTGGCTCGCGGATCGAAGTTCTTGTAAACGCGGTGTCCGAACCCTGAGAGACGGAAGCTCGAAGTCTTGTCCTTCGCCATCGCGACGTACTTGCTGACGTCACCACCGTCCGAGTGAATTTGTTGCAGCATCTCGATGACGGCTTGATTCGCTCCACCGTGCAACGGTCCCCATAACGCGCAGATACCAGCAGAGATCGACGCGTAAAGATTCGCACCGCTGCTGCCGACCATGCGCACGGTCGACGTCGAGCAGTTTTGCTCGTGATCTGCGTGCAGAATCAGCAGCACATGCATGGCGTCTTCGAGCACGGGATCGACGTGATAAGCCTCGCACGGAACACCAAACATCATGTGTAAGATGTTGCCGCAATAGCTCAGTTCATTGCGAGGATACATGAAGGGCTGCCCGACCGACTTCTTGTAGGCAAAGGCGGCGATCGTTTTGGCCTTGGCCAACAGCCTGATCATGTCGCGACGTTCATCCGACTCTGGGTAATACGTAGAGAGCGACGCCACCATCGCCGAAAGGATCGCCATCGGATGCGCGCCACGCGGAAAGCCTTCGAAGAACTTATTCATGTCTTCGTGCAGCATGCTGTGATAAGTCAGTTCCTCTCGGAACTTCAGCAACTGCTGAAGCGATGGCAACTCGCCATACATCAAGAGGTGCGCGACCTCGGTGAACTTAGCATGCTCGGCCAACTGATCGACCGGGTAGCCACGGTATCGCAGGATTCCCTTTTCACCGTCGATGTAAGTGATATTACTGAAGCAAGCACCTGTATTGGCATATCCGGAGTCGAGAGTGATGGCGCCGGTCTTGTTACGAAGTTCTGTGATGTCGATACCGACTTCGTTTTCGGTGCCAACATACACCGGCAGTTCGTGCTCTTTGCCCTCAAGAATCAACTTCGCCGTAGCCATGAAACTTCCTTCTCCGCGAGCGTGAATCAAATGCGTTAGTGAAGCCACTCGAACCGTCATCGCGTGGAGTCAGTGACTCGACAACAGAGCGACAACAAAGCCAGCAAGACTGCCTCTCAAGCACCACCAGAGGTCAGTAAGAGTCGTATGTTAGGAAAGCACTGGCGTTTCGCAATCTACGCCAGAGGGTCCAAACGCACCTCAACAGAGTACACAGCTAATAAAAAAACGACCGCCGAAATCGGCGGTCGTTCTTATCTGCTAACAGTCGCAATCACGACTTACTTGGCTGGTCCAAGAGGATCTTTCTTCTCAGTAATGCCTGGGCAGCTGGGGGCCAACTCGGCGTTGAGTTCTTTGTAACCCTTCCACTCTTCCGGAAGATTATCCTCGTGGAAGATCGCTTCGACGGGGCATTCTGGAACGCAAGCTTCGCAGTCGATGCACTCTTCAGGATGGATGTAAAGCATCGACTCGGCTTCATAGAAGCACTCGACTGGGCATACAACGACGCAGTCAGTGTACTTGCAGTTGAAGCAGGGTTCAGCAACGACGTGAGCCATGACAGTCCCTTTCTGCGGGGTTCGCCGAGTCCGTGAGAGCTACCCGCTCACGCTTCCGGCAATGGAGGTCTAAACAAGGTGTGAGGATGCGAGTCCATTGAGACACACGGAAATGTGCCAGTTGATCGGCAACTCATCCAGCGACCGTGAGCCGTTTTTTGGTCAAATGCAGACGTTGAAACGGACTCTCAACTTCGATTGAGCGGTCGGGATGCTAGTAGTGCCTTCTCAGACCGTCAAGCTGCGTCGGAACGCAAGAACCACACGAAAACTCTACAAAAATCGGCACTTTCGCAAGATTGTTCGCTTAGGCCGCCTTCTTCTCTGCAGTCGTTAATGCAGCCTTCAAATGCTCCAGGGCCTTGTTGAGTTGCTTGTCCTGGAACGTGCTTGCTGCCGGTCCATCCTTACGGATGACGTCTCGATCTCGGCGATATTGCTCCAAGTCTCTCAGCTCTTTCAGATCGAGCTTCACTTCAAATCCAGCATCTGGCATCACACCCCATTCGTCTTCCTGCTTCGAGTCCGGGAAGCGATGAATGTTCTTGCCGCTCGGTCGCTTGTAGCTCGCCGTCGTCAACTTAAGTGCGGCTGCCCCGGCTTCGAGAGGAATCACATTCTGAACGCTGCCTTTGCCCCAACTTCGCTCGCCGATGATCAGGGCCCGTTTATGGTCCTGTAGGCAAGCACTCACAATTTCACTGGCCGAAGCGCTGAAGCGATTCACCAAGATCACCATCGGAAAACCAGAGAAGGTGCCTTCCTTCGTCGCCGACCAGGATTTGGGCTGCGAATTGTTACCTTCCGTGCTGACGATGACGCCGGACTCAATAAACAGATCCGAGATCTCGACGGCCTGAGTCAGCAGTCCACCGGGATTGTTTCGCAGATCCAGAATCAGAGCCTTCATGCCACCGTCTTGCAGCTCCTTCACGGCATCTGCCAGCTCTTCCGAGCTATGACGTCCGAACTGAGTCAGCCGCACGAGGCCAATCTTGTTCTCTTTGTCGACCATGAACTCAGGCGTGCCATCGGGCTTGTAGTAGTCGCCCTTAACGGACTTGACGCGAATGATCTCACGAGTGAGTTCCACATCTTGGTCGTTTGATTCACCCATGTGGCGGATGGAGATCTTCACTTTACCACCAGGCGGCCCCTGCATGAGTTGCACGGCCTTCGACAGTGGCATGCGCTCGGTCGACTGACCTTCGATCGTCATGATTAGGTCGCCTGCTCGCACGCCAGCGCGATACGCAGGAGTGTCAGGCAGCGGAGAGATCACTTGGATGCGATCACTGTGCTGCTCGATCTGCACTTGGATGCCAATGCCGCCAAACTCTTGATCAACGCTTTGATTGAACTGCGCCAGCTCCTCGGGAGAGATGTAACTCGAATAAGGATCTAACTCGACGAGCATCCCGCGCAGGGCCGCTTCGAGCATCTTCTTACGATCGACCTTCTTCACATAGTTGCGTTCGACTTGCTCGAAGGTGTCGGCGAAAGTCCGCATCAACTCGTAGTACTCGTCGTTGGCTTTCTTGTCGGATTTCTCGGCCTTCTCCGACTTGTCTTGACCGTAAGTCAGACCAACTAGCAGCACGACGACCATGCTCCAGATGGCGTGTAACTTCCACCGCACTTCGAACTTCATGAATCGACTCCTCTGGGATCGACGTTGACTCCGTGACCAAACAACCGTCTCGGGCCAGTCTAGGCCAAGCTTCTGAAATCCAACAAGCTGCGTTTGGTGCCCTTACACAGGCAACAAACAAGCGAGCCAGACCGCGATGCGCTCTGAAGGAATCCTTCTTGAGCACTGTCGAGTCCGGCTCGCTTCAATGTGATCAGCAAATCGTCTGAGTTACTTCTTGGCTGCTTCGACGCCGAGTTCCTTCAGCTTGTCGGACACTTGTTTGGCGTGCTCCTTGGTATTCACCTTCTGCTCGACGTGAGCAATCTTGCCATCCTTGCCAATGAAGAACGACCAACGTTTGGCGTTGGCTTTAGCATCTGCCGCGACTCCATACTTCATGGCCGTCTCGCGAGTTGGATCGCTGAGAATGGGGTAATCGAGTTCGAGTGACTTTGCGAACTTGGTGTTGTCATCGACGGTGTCGCAGCTGGCCGTGAAGTAGGCGACGTTGAACGCCTTCACGAGCTTGCCTTCTTCCTTCAGCGACTTGCACTCGGCCGTGCATCCACCGGTAAACGCCTTCGGAAACCACGACACAACGACCGCTTGCTTACCCTTGAAGTCGGACAATTTGTAGGTCTTGCCGTCACTGCCCTTGAGTTCAAAGTTCGGGGCATCGTCGCCCACTTTCACTTCGTCAGCTTGCACGGCCAAGCTCAATGACAGCACTGTCACCAATCCCAGACTCAGACTCTTCAGCAACTTCATGATGTCCTCCGAAACATAAATGGGGAGAAAGTTTCGACGCGGATCAGACTCTATCGACGTAGCTCGATGGGAACTACGAACCCGACAGCAAGTACGAAGACGAGGTCAAATCGCTGGGCTCGTACCGATCATTTCTCTGTCTGTGTTCAATCAGTCGCTCGACATGGTCCATCAACGAAAACAGCCCGCAGGTGCCGACCGAAGTCGAAACCTGCGGGCTGTCTTGTTTGGATATATCAATAGGTCTTAGCCCCAGAAGCGGTCGCCGTGCCAGTTGCATGCGGCTTGCGATTCAACCTCAATGTCACCTTCAACGCTGCACTTGCAGGCCAATCGAAGTTCTTCTTCGTGGCCAAGATAAGCGAAGTAGGCTTCGGGATTTGCACCGCTGCGAACCGTGAACTTCTCGATCAAACCGGGCTGACTGACGTTGTCTTGGCCCTTCTTAACGAAGACTCGACAGGAACCGCACATGCCCAGGCCATGACAATTCAGGTACTTGTGCACGCCCTTGTAAAGTTCCACGCCAGCCTTTTGAGCTTCACAACGCAGGTTTGCACCGGCAGGAACTTCGACGGTCTTCTTCTCTTTGACGAAGGTGATTTTCGGCATGGAAACAGCCCTGAAAACGATGTCGTTGAAGTGATGGGGATCGAACGGGGCGGGATGATAGGCAGACCGGAGGATTGAATCCAGATTCGTCAAACCAGCTTTCAACACTGACGATGACTGGCTGGACACCCCGCTTCGTGGTCTTTGCAGACTCTCGTGTGAATCCTGACGTTGCTCGGTCGCATAGGCGCGACGTTCAAGTAAAGTCGCGAGTCGACCCGCTCGTAAAGCGACTCTGTCACGCCATTAAGGATTTGATTTTCATGCCTCGCAGTGTGTTGGAACTCGACCAGCAGCAGCTTCAAGAGTGGTGCATCGCCGCTGAAGTTCCGAAGTTTCGGGCCGATCAAATTCGACGCTGGCTCTACGCCAATCGCGCGGGCTCGATGGATGACATGCGCGACCTGCCGAAGTCGCTGCGAGAAAAGTTGGCGACCGAATTCACACTCTTCACCGGACGAGTTGTAGGTCATCAGGTGGCCTAAGATCGGACCGAAAAGTTGCTGCTCGAGTTGCAAGATGGCGAGAACATCGAATGTGTTCTGATGCGCGAACCAGATCGACGCACGATTTGCATCAGCACTCAAGTTGGCTGTGCGATGGGCTGTGTGTTTTGCGCGAGCGGTATGCTGGGACTCAAACGCAACTTGTCGCGCGCTGAGATCCTCGAAGAGATCTTACGCATGGATCGTCAGCTCGCGTCGGACGAACGGCTGACCAACATCGTAGTGATGGGCATCGGCGAGCCGTTGCACAACTTGACCGAGCTACTCGCAGCCTTGGATGAAGTCACCGCTGACGACGGTCTTGGTCTCAGCCCGCGACGTATCACCATCTCGACAGTCGGGCTGCCCAACAAGATTCGCGAACTGGCTCGCATCGGTAAGCCCTACAACCTCGCAGTCTCTTTGCATGCACCGAACAACGAGCTTCGCAGTCGACTCGTCCCCATCAATCAAAAGATTGGTATCGACGAAGTGCTATCCGCAGCGGACGACTACTTCGAAATCACTGGCCGACGAGTGACCTACGAGTACGTCCTATTGAGTGGCCTCAATGACTTACCCGAGCATGCTCAACAACTTGGACGCTTGCTGAGCCAACGCACGGCGCACGTCAATCTGATCCCGATGAATAACGTCGAGACGTTGCCGTTCGTCGAACCCACAACTCCCAGAACCGCTGAGTTCGTCAAGATCATGGAGCAGTACGGAGTGGCCGCGACCGTACGAAAGCGCAAAGGCGCGGACATTGATGCCGCATGCGGCCAACTGCGATTGAAGCGCGAACAAGCTCAACACGCTCACGAACTGCCGGTTGTTTCGTGATGTTGAAGATAGCCCTGACGATTCCGTCAGACCTTGCGGAGCAAGTCCTGCCACTATCGCTTCGGCAGCAGATCCTCATCGCCGGGCTCGAAGACTTTGTCTTCGACAGTCTCCGATGAAAGCACCTTCCAGCTTGCTCCAGTTTCTCGAAAGGCGGAGAAGTCGCGCGGCGCATATCCCCAAGCCAAGTTCGAAGTGTTGATGGGGCAACCATGCAACTCTTTCGACCACATCGCCGCATCCAAGATGCCACTGACCTGTAATGTTCGCTCCACAGGATATGGAGCGATGCCCGTGCGGAAGAAATGCTGGATCGAATGAGACAGCGCCTTGAAGAGGTTTCGATTTCCCCACGGTCCGTTGAAAAGCGATGTGGCATAAATCTTCCGGTCGCTCTTCGTGCGGCAGGCGAGATTCCACCGATTGGCACTGGCCCCAATCTTGAGCACCGTCGCTTTCAGTCCGTCGCAGTAGGTCAGCACGATGGCGTGACTTGGCTCTGTATCGGGAGGAGTCGGTCGCTCGACCTTGCTGAGTCCACGAGGTTGGCTGCCGCGATCAAGTTCCGCTTGCATCGCTGCGATTGCCAAATCGCGCGACCATCGACCTGCATGTAGCGCTCGCTTGAGCGACTCTCCTTCAAGGAACTCAACCGCAGCAATTCCGGACTCGCCACCTCGTCGCGCTTCAACAAATGACTGTAAGACTTCTAACGCATGAAAGTCATAGCTTTCGAAGCCGCCGCCATGCACAGCGACGGCTTCTTCGAGTTTAACATGCTCTGGCAACGAGATCGCTGGCGTGCGCTGCGCCAGCGGAACCGAGCTTCCCGCCATCAGCGGCATGCCATGACATCGAGCGACGTCGTACATCTCGCGCGACCAATCCCAGCGATACGACAGATGCTTGTCGTTGAAGTACGGCACAAAGCGTTTCGATTGCCGCATCACACACATGGCCTGATCGAAGAATTCCTTCCGAGGATACATCACCACGCCGCGGTCGTTGGTTGGGTACTCACCCTGCTCGACGATGGCCAGCACCGCATCAACAGCCAGCCGTCCCGTCCCGAGTGTCAGAGCATCGGCAATCGACGAATACAGCGGCACGTTGAACTGCTTCGAGACATCGCGAGCCATCTCACCTTCAGGCAATTGGTCCGCATACATCGAGACCACATCAACGCCCGGATCGACCAGTTGGCCGTTAAACAGATAGGGACGAAAGAAGTTCTCTAGGATGTTGAAGGCATGAGTCCGGAATCGAAACAGTGTGAAGATCGCTGCAACGCGAGGTCGTCGAGGCGCTTCGTCGGCGAGGCTTAGACGATGCGAAGCCGCTCCCAATGCAGCACCGGAAGCGAACAAAAACTGGCGACGATCCAAGTGCGGCAGCATGGCGAGTCCTCCAAAGTTGGAACGGTCCCAGAGCGGATTTCGGGTGAGCAAGGTCGATCGACGCGCCGATTGGACCGTCGCGTTTCTTACAGGAGCCTTGCTGAGATTGCCCCACTTACGGCGATCGGACTTGTGGCAACTTGAGTCGCGCGCCGTCAAATGACGCGATGGATTCGACTCAGTGTTGCGTAACACGCCAGGCTTCCGCTGCGAGCAACCGTGCCGACGCATTAAAGCATCGTGAAATGCCTACAAATTTGCCGATTGCGTTGTTGAAATAGCGATGGCATTGGCGTTGCTTAAGCACAGCACTTCCTGCATCCCGTCTCGACTCCGATCGAAGTCACATCGTGAAGACAAATCGCTTCCAACATCCCGCACTGCGAGAGTTCGCCGAGAAGCAAGCTCGGTTCGCCCCTGTCGCGGTCCGTGTTGCTCAAATGGAGCGAGCCGAGCAACTCTTGCCGATCTTGAAGCCAGACTCGTCCTACGCGTACCGAGTCCTCATCCACACCATCACGTCGCGACCGACCGAGCAGTATCCCGGCCTGATGATTCCCGGCGCCGTTGCGACTCGCGACCTGCTGCTGTTCATCGAACACATTTCCGATAGCCTCAATCTTGATGCTGCGGCAGCCACCGAAGCAGTGCTGACTCAAGACGAACTCAGCCACAAGTACAACGTCGCGGTGAAGACGATCAGCCGCTGGCGAGCCCGAGGTTTGGGTGGTCGCCGATACCGCTTCGGCAATCGCAAGCGGTTGGCTTTTCCGCAATCGCTCGTCGAACGATTCGTGGCCGAGAATCAGCAAGCTGTCGAATACGGGGCACGCTTCAATCACCTGACTGACGATGAACGCGAATGGGCGATTCGCCGAGCACGTCGCCTGGTCCGCTGGGGAGCCAATCAAACTCAGATCATTCGCCGCTTGGCCAAGCGCCTGGGACGATCGCCTGAAGCGCTGCGCTACACGCTGAAACAACACGACTTGAAGTATCCCTCGGTCGCGGTCTTTCCCGATTCAAAGGTTGCGATCACAGAGCAGGACAAACGCGAGATTTATTCGGCCATGAAACGCGGCGACTCTCCCACCGAAGTCGCGAAAGCTTATCGTCGTACTCGGTCGAGCATTCATCGCATCGTGAAGGAGTACCGACGCGAGCAGTTCATGAAGCTGCCGCTCGAGTTCTTCGAGTGCGAAGCATTTCATGCAGCGAACGCGGATGAAGCGCTGCTGATGCCGCCGACTGAACTGAGCTTGCCCGACCTTGAACCTGTCGAATCTGGCGCGATGCAGCAGGGTTACTTTGCCGACTTGTCCGCGTTTCCGGTGCTTACCAAAGAGCAAGAATTCTTCCTCTTTCGGAAGATGAACTTCCTGCAGTTCAAGGCCGTGCAAGCTCGCAATCAGTTGCCGCGTTCTCAGCCAGACGTGGCCTCACTGGATGCCATCGATGCTCTGCTGGAAGCCGCGCAATCGGTGAAGAACACCCTCATTCGTTGCAACTTGAGATTGGTGGTTTCAGTTGCGAAAAAGCATCAGCACGATGAGTCGTCTTTCTTCGACTTAATCAGCGATGGCAACATGGTCCTGATCCGATCAATCGAGAAGTTCAACTTCACGTTGGGCCATAAGTTCTCGACGTATGCCACTTGGTCACTGATGCGCCATTACGCGAGGTACCTCGCTGTCGAAGCAACGCGAGGCAACCGTTATCGCCGTGGCGATGAAGCATCGCTCGACATGTTGGCTCATCAATCCATGACTGTCGCTGCTCGATCAGAAGAGCTGAACCATCAACACGCGCAGCTCAATACGATCCTCAATCAACTCGATGAGCGCGAACAAGAAGCCGTCAGCTTGCGGTTTGGATTGGGATCACATCTCGCGCCGCTGTCATTGGAAGAGATCGGTACAAAGCTTGGTTTAACGAAGGAACGAGCTCGCCAAGTCTTAGCTTCAGCGATGGCGAAGCTGCGTGAGTTCGTCTCGCCTGATGATGCGTGGGGCGGTGCTTTGGAATTCCAATGAGCGCTGCTGCTATCTCATTGAAGTGCTCTTGAGAAGTCGCGCGAGCATGTCTTTTAAGAGCTTTGCAGAGTCTCATGAATGACGTCAGAGGCTCGTTGCATGTGAAGACCTCGTGGCTATATTCCCGCCTCGCCCAGACGAGGCCATGGGGCTTAAGCACTCTCACTTCGCCAATCATTCTCACCAGCCATTCGGTTCATCGCGTGAAGACGCCGTAGACGTTTCACTCGACTCATCGCACTGCTGACGAGACGACTATCCTTAGCACGGAGGATGCACGTGACATATCCAACCGCGATGACAGAAACTCATTCTCGCGTGCTTGAATTGTCCCTGGGTGAAAGCTTCCGAATTGGCGACCACGTCGTCTCTGTCATTGATGCTGATGATCATGAAGTTCGAGTAATCGTCGAGTACATCGGCGATGCTGAAGAGCCCGATGCCGACTTCGAGTGGGACGACTCGTGGCAATCGCGTCTCGGCGACTAGCACCGACTCTGTCGCATGGATCGGCGTTGCTCGCCTTCTTCTTTGGAAAGTCTTCGCAATGTCTGCTGCGACGCCTTTGGAGTTTGGTCCCGCCGAGCAATCTGGTGCTCAGATTTTGGTGCGACTCGCCCTGCTCGAAGACTTAGCAGACTCGGGTTGCCTCACCTGCAACGCACTGATTTCCCCAGATAGTCGAGCTGAAGTCCATATCGTCGCTCGCACTGCGGGAGTCGTCGCAGGGTTGCCCATCGGTCCGATCGTCTTCGAAGAACTGGGGCATCGAGTCGCCTGGGTTTCCGAAGTCAAAGACGGTTCGCGTGTTGAAACAGGACAAGTCGTGGCTCGTGTCGTGGGACCATTGGCTTCGATCTTGATCGGCGAGCGAACGGTGCTGAACTTCATGACGCACCTCAGTGGAATTGCGACGTTAACCAATCGCTATGTCGAACTGATCGCGGGCTGCAAAGCGGTCATTCTCGATACCCGCAAGACGCTGCCAGGTTGGCGTTCGCTCGCGAAGTACGCCGTTCGAGCAGGCGGCGGAACGAACCACCGCATTGGCCTCTACGACGGAGTCCTCATCAAGGACAACCACATCGCAGCGTGGTCGCGACAGATTGGGAATTCGTCGCTGGCCGCGGCTGTGAAGCAAGCACGATCCAAGACTCCCAAGCCGCTTACGATTGAAGTCGAAGTCGACACCATCAGTCAGTTGCACGATGCCATTGAAGGTCAGCCGGACATCGTGCTGCTCGACAACATGAGCATCGAGCAGCTTCAAAGCGCGGTGGAGTTTCGCAATCGGTTCGCGCCACGAGTACTGCTGGAAGCGTCAGGCGGAGTGAATCTCAACACTGTGAGAGCCATCGCCGGAACCGGAGTCGACCGCATCAGCATTGGAGCGCTAACGCACTCGGCTCCATCGTTGGACTTGGCTTTCGACTTCTTCCAGATCGAGACCTAAGTTCGCCGACACATGCCGACGGCTCATCGCTACTTACCGACGCCTGGTAAGTCGAACTTCTTGCCGGTGATGGAATAGACGTACTTCAAGATCGCGATGAAGACGTCATACAAGTCCGGAGAAATGCCGTGGCCTTGCTCCATCGTGGCATAGAGCTTTCGCGCGAGTTCCGGTCGTTCGATGATGGGGATGTCGTTCTCTTTCGCCACTTCGCGCATCTGCAACGCTACATCGTCGACACCCTTCATGATCAACGTGGGAGCTGGGTATCTCGGCGGCGCGTACTTGAATGCCAACGAGTAGTGAGTTGGGTTAACGAGTAGGAAATCAGCCTCGGACACGCGCCGCACGTTTCTGGATTGAATCAGCTTCTTGTGGTTGTCCATACGACGACGACGGATCAACGGGTCGCCTTCTTGGTCCTTCATTTCGCGCTTGATCTCTTCCTTGGTCATCATCAGCTCGCGTTCGTACTTCCATTTCTGGTAGCCGTAGTCTGCAGCGCCAATGGCGAACAACACGCTGGCCAACCACAAGCTGAGTTCAACTGCTGATTGACCCATGACTTGAAATGACGCACTCGCTGGAGCGGTGGCCAATCCCAAGAACAACGACAACTTGGTGTCGATGAACCACCCAGCAACACCCAACAGAATTCCGAGCTTGGCCAGGCTCAGCAGCAGAGTGACAACGCTGCGCATGGAGAAGAGTCGTTGCATTCCAGTCACCGGATTTAGGTGATTGAAATTGATCCCAAGCTTCTCAGAAGAGATCAAGAACCCGACTTGAGCGAGGTTGACGGCAAGCCCCGCGACAATCAGCGCGACCAACCAAGGCAGCACATGAGTCACCGACCATTCACCCAGGTCATAAAGCTGGGCCACGAAAGTACTGGGTTCTAATTGCCTGTCGGCAGCGGTCGAAATGCTCTTGGCCATCAAGCGTGCGATAGCTTCCACCAGACCATTACCAAGCAAGTGAAGGATGCAAGCCGTCGCCATCAGATGCACGGCGATCGTCAACTCTCCACTGCGCGCGACGTTGCCTCGCCGTCGTTCCTCTTGGCGACGGTGCTCTGTTGGGAGTTCCGACTTTTCACCGAACTCTTCGTTAGCCATCAGCTCGCATCATTCGAAGAAACTGCGAACAACCTGCTTGTTGATCGCACTGTGAATCAGACCTTCCGCGCGCCGCGCGGCTCTGTGGATGAATTACTCCACACTCAAACCAAGACTGCAGATTGCACCTGCCAAATGGCTTCGGGCACAGCATCGATCAATAAGCGTGGCAATCCCGACAACGTCACAGTTAGCACCATCAATCCCACGGCTGCTCGCATCGGAAAGCCCACGACCAACTGATTGAATTGAGGCACGCTATGCCCGAGATAACCCATGCAAACCGATACCAAACTCATGGCAGCCAACACTGGCGCTGAAACCTGCACGCCGAGCAACAGCGACTTGTGAACTAGCTCGCTGAAGAGCAGCGGCAAGGTCTCGGGCAAGGTGACATGACCAACCGGCAGTGCATCAAATGACTCCACGACAGTCTGCAACAACTGCATGTGGCCACCGATCGGTTCCAGCAACAAGACCGCTAATCCACCGATCAAGAAGAAGGCGTTGCTGGTAATCGAAGCCGCTCCACCAAGCTCTGGATTGATGATGGAACCAAACTCGAGCCCCAATTGTTGGTCGATGATCTGACCACCCAGCTGCAATCCCGATAACACGATCAACGCACCGAAGCCCAAAGCCATGCCCAACGCGAACTCGCTCGCGACCATCAGTCCCAGCTCTGAGGACTGCTTCGGGATACTGGCCAGCACTCGAAAGGAACTCACCGGCACGCCTTCCGTGTCCGAGTTCTCAAACCTTTCGGCCAGTCGCTTCCACCGTCCCATCAAGTGCGGAGGAACTTCATTAGCAGTTAAGTAACCGTTGAGATCTTGATCGAAGCGAACGAACTGCCGAGTGCTCCCATTAATCATCAAAGGACCGACGACAGTTGTCAGAGCCAAGATCAGCACAAACCTTGCGCGAAACGGAACGATCGTCTGCCCTAGAACTGGGCCGGTTGTCATCAGACCGCTGAAGCGAATAAACACGAGGCTCAGCACATAGAAATTGCTGACTGCCCAATCGAGGAATTGGCGCGACCCAAAATTGATGAGCTGATCGAACGTCGGAAGATTGAACCAGTCTGCCATGAATCAGCGCCTGAAGTCTCGCGAACGCGCACTCACATGGTGTGAGTGATGTTTCCAAACACCTCGACCGAATACTGCATCATCTGAGTCAGAGCCCACGGCATCACCAGCAACATGGTCAGCAGCATCAAAACGATCTTCGGCACAATGCTGACGGTCTGGTCCTGAATCTGAGTGACCGCTTGCATGACGCTCACCAACAGACCAACCAACACAGCCACTCCGACGATTGGTGCCGAGACCATGATCGTCAGCATGACCGCTGCGCGAGTGAGTTCTGTGACTTCCGTAAGCGACATGAAAACCTATCCCACAACAACGACTACAGTCGGCACTAAGAGTTGCTCCATCAGACGAGCAGTGCTGCGACTTGAACCACGAAGACTTGCCGAAAGGCACGTCAGCCAAATGACGCGTCAACGCTCTTCAGCAGCATGTTCACAGTCAGCGTCCAGCCATCGATCAACACAAACAGCAACAGCTTGAACGGCAGAGAGATCAACGTTGGCGGCAACATCATCATGCCCATGCTGGTCAGCACGATGGACACCACCATGTCGATTACCAAGAACGGCAAGAAGATTTGAAACCCAATCACGAAGGCGGTCTTCAGTTCGCTCAACATGAAGGCCGTGACAATGATCGATGGATCAACTTCGTCGTAATTTTCCGGCGGTCGATAGAGTCGGCCTTCGGGCGTGTTCGGATCAGGCCGACGAAAATCAATCAGCGTATGCACGACGCTGTCGCCACCCGACTTGTGAATCTGCTGGCTCATGAATCGCTTCATGGGGGCAAACGTGTGTTCGAAGACTTTCGGCAACGGGTCTTCGCCAGCTCGAACGCCCGGTATCGGTTGCCCATTCACATAGGGAGCAATGCCTTCGTGGTAAGACTCCTTCCACACCGGAGTCATCACGAACAACGTCAGGAACATGGCCAACGCCGAGACCACTTGGTTGGGCGGCAGTTGCTGAGTTCCCAGTGCTTGTCTCAGCAGACCAAACACGATGATGAACCGCACGAAGCACGTTGTCATGACGAGAATCGATGGCACCACGCTCAGCAGCGTCAGCAGCACCATCATCTTCAACGTCGGAGTAAGCCCGCCGGGCGACAGCATCTTGTCGACATCAATGCCGCCGGGCATCAAGACTTCAACACCGTCGACAGCCTCAACTTTGTTGTTCGCCAAGTTCTTTGCAGCGGGTTGCTGAGGCGCGCGCGGCTCGTCAGTAGCCCGAGCGAATGGTCGCCCGCTGTTTGCTCTCACATCTTGAGCGACTGCCAAATTCGAGTGCGTCACCACACTCCAAAGAACGAGCAGCAGGCACACGAGTCTCATGCCGTTACGCCACATGCTGTCCCTCCCGAGAAGGACGCACTGTCAGGCTCGAAATTGGCTGACCATTCAGTTCGGCATCTTGAAACAAGCTCTCGCCAAAGCGTTCGCCAAACGTCCGAGGGTCGCGCTGAACTTTGCGACCAAGCAACCCCAAGAGCCACACGCCGAATGTTGGTCGATCAGTTTCGACGCCTCGGCACAGACTGGTCAGCGTCGCGACCTCGATGGGATCCGTGATCTCCGACAATGAAGTCAGCCCGTTACTCGACGATCCGAGCAACAGCACCTTAGCGCCTACGCGCACGACATAGATCGAACTCCGCGGGTCGACAGTTCGACGTCCCAGCACATCAACCGCTTCGCGCGGAATGCCCGGCGCGAGAAACGGATTGCGTTTCGAGAACACCTTCGCGAGCCCCAGCATCAGCAACACGACGACCGTCAAGGCTGTGAACAGCGTCGACATCGCGAGTCCCGCGTTGGAACTTCGAGATCCATCTTTGGTCGATCCTGATTCCGAATCGCGCGTCAACGGGATCGGTTCGTGACGAGACGTGCGCGGAGCAGGTTGAGCTTCGATAGGCGGCAGATTGAGCGGACCATCCTCAGCCAGCAGTTCATCGGGATCGAATCTTTGAGTCGACTGAGAGCCAACACGCGCGCGAGGCTCATCACCGGCAACGATGCCAGTCATCAGCGTGAAGCTCAGTAATAAGAGCAGTACTCGCAGCATGAAAGTTCTCACCATAAAGCAAATTCGCCGACGCTCGATCTCCATCGCGAGCCATCAGTAATCCGGCGTCACGATCTCAGCGACGCGCACACAAAAGTTGTCGTTCAGCACCAAGACTTCGCCGCGAGCGATCAACCGCCCGTTGACGACAATGTCGACAGGGTCACCGGCCATCTTGTCAAGCTGCACCACAGCTCCATCGCGCAGCGACAGCACTTCGTCGATCATCAACTCCGCGCGGCCCAGTTCGATGTGTAGGTCGAGTTCGACATCATCCAACTTTCCGAGCGAGTAATTGCGAGGCGACGCGCTTTCCGAATTCCCAAACTCAGAGAACTCAAACGGCTGCGCACCGGAGACATCGCTCGATACGTTCTTGCGACCTCGTCGCTCCTCGCGCATGGCGAGATCGATGCCCTTCTCCACTTGATCGAGCAATTGAGTGGCGCGCTTCGAAGTCGAGGTCGGTGCCGGCTTCGCAGCCGGCTTGGGTGCGGCAGCCGGAGCAGCAGTCGCAGCTGCCGGTTTCGGCGGAGGCGGCGCAGGAGTACTCGCCCCCGAAAGCAATGCTTCCAGCTCGTTGGCATCCAGCAAATTCGCCCCGCCAGATGGCGCAGCAGCAGCAGGCTTAGGCGGCTCGGGAGGCTTAGGACTGCCGAGGCCACCCTTCGCTTCTGCGAGTAGCTTTTGGATGTCGTCGTCTTTGAGAAAATCGTCGTCAGAGGCCACTTCCGTGTGCTCCTCATGAGTCACTGAAACGGTTCGAACTCGATGCGCGAAACGATTCCACATCTCGCCAAGTCCAGACCAGCGCGGGACTTTAACCCAATTTCCAAATTCAGTGACAGATGCCTTTCGGCAGGGAACCTCCAGAGGCCACTCAGCGCGTTATTGGGCGAGGATCGGGCTATGCGATTGGAAGAGGTCTCACACAGAGGCGCGGGGTTCGCGAAGCTTGAGAAGAAACGGAATTCATTCATCACTGCGATCTCAGCGCTTCTGTGTGAGACGCTGGTCTTCATCACAAGTCGCGAAGTGAATGCTCCGAGCCACGCAACACTCATTCAAAGTTGCTCGCCCTCTAAGCGAGATCATTGAGCCACAGACGAATCTCCATGTCGTACTGACTCGAAAGGTTGCCCGCGACAAGCTCCCTCTGAAACTCGGCGGCACAAAGCTGCAGTTGATCGGCGGCCTCTTCCATGCGGCGCCGCATCTCCGGCTCAGGCGAGACCAAGCCCTTGACCAACTCCATCAGAGCCTCGCTCTGTTGAATCTCAACAGGCAAGAAGTTGGTAAGTTCAGTCGCAAAGTTCTGCTTCGCGCGAATTAAGTCGGCGTACTCGGTGATGCCCGCAAACGGAGCTCGTCCCGAAAGCATTTCGACGAGCACATAACCCAAGCTCGCAAGATCAGACAGCGGGGTAACGATGCCTTTATCCAAGACCTCGGGGGCCGCGTACTGCGGAGTGAATGGACGCAGGCCACGCAGGTCGTCGTTCTCACACGCCGAACCCATATCGATGATTTTCGCGTTGCCCGTCCGCTTCAACATGATGTTCGCGGGCTTCACATCCCCGTGAATGATCCCGTTGCGATGCAATGAAGCCAAAGCCGACAAACACTCGCTAACCACAGAGATGGCCACTCCAGGTTGCAACCGCGACTTCTCTTTACCCAAAGTCACCACGACGTTGTTGAGGTAGTCCCACCGGTCCGCAGCCACGCTGCCTTTGAGTCCTGCAAAAGTCTTGGCGGCAGTGAGATAGTCGAGGTCGAAACCGTCGACCCACTCCATGACCATCACTCGAATGCCATCAAAGTCGACGAAGTTATGCACGTCGAGAATGTGGTCCTGCTGAATCATCGCCACCTTGCTGGCGATGCGAGCGACTCGGCCCATGTCGTCGATGTAGGCCGTCAAGTCTTTGTAGCGATCGGGCGAAAAGAACTTCAAAGACACAGGCAGCACGAGTCCTTCGGCGCCGCACTTTTCGGCCAGGTAGACAACTCCTTGACCACCAGCTCCCATCCGCTTCATCAACTGGTATTCAACACGCCAACTGACTGAAGTTGTATGCCGCAGGAACTCGAGCTTACCATCGGACTGATCAGCTCGCGGACCGCCAGGCATGACGGTCGATGCCAACGAAGGGTCGGAAACAAATTGAGAGATCGGATTCATCCTTGAACGACTTCTGCAATGGTGAGGAGGAGCGCCACGCACGTTAGCCCGGCAGCGCAACAACCGGACGAAGGATAACGCTCTTGAACCCGAGCAAGAATCCAAACCGACAGATGATTGCCGCACGCGACGGAAACGCGACCTGCGCCGCGACTTCATTAGTCGCCAGCATCAACCATCATATGAGAGCTGCTAAAGAGGATAGGTCCTGCGGCAAAGATACCAACACGGCACTGCGAGACGGGCAGCAGTCAACCGAAAGGCGACCGACACCTCTCATCGCGGCTTGGCTCTACTCGAAGATCCCGATTTCACATCAGGTTTTTCGGCTCGATCGTTTCCGAGCGGGTTTAGTTTCTGAACTTGCTGGAGACTCAGGTTCAGGAACGTCGGAAGCCACAGTCGATGCCGGTGCAACAGTCTCGGGTTTCGAAGCGATACTCCCCCTGCCTTTATTTGCCGCGACTCGACGCAACCCAGGAATCACTCGCGCCACAAACGACTCGGTGTCTGGAGCAGTGAGCAGTTGAAACCACTCCGCTTCCGTCAGCCCCGATCGGCTTCTCAGTTGATCGTTGACGAAAACAGAACAGAGATCGCTGGGAAGTTCAGCTGCCGTTTTCGACTGGAAGCGAGCCATGAGTCCCGTTGCTCCGGCCATCATCCCAGACAACAGATTCGAAGCCCCTGAGTTGGCAGCAACTTCAGTGAGCTTCAACAGTGGATTCTTCATGTGCTCAAAAAGCTTCTTCTTGGAAGGCACGACTTGGAAAACTGCCTTCAAGGCTTCCTCAATCTCTTGCTGAGACGCTTGTCGACGCAGGCACTCCACCACTGCGGCGCTGGCCCCGCCAAGAAAACTCCCGATGTAAACGGGCTTGTCAGCCATGACCGTGCGATAAGCCTCTTCAATGACGCCAGAAAAGAACCCGCCAATGGAATCGTCCGGCTTCTTCGCCTCTTTGCCGCCAATACAGATACGAGCATCACATCGTTCACCGAGAGCAATACGTAACTCGGATAGCGCGACGGCTTTCGCAGTGGGATCTTCTGACGACGGCCAGTCACCGGCAGGCGCGGGCATCGACTCGATCCTCAAAACTCCCCGCTGTTCCAACTCCGTTCGCAAGGTCGGGTCGAGCGACGTCTGCAACGGCCACGGCAACAAACTGCTAATGAGAGGCTCTGATGAATTCACTTCTCCGGCAGGTTGGTATCGCACCGCGAGTCGGCACAGAGCGTCCATGATTCCATCCGGTCGCCAGTCGTGACCGAACATTAATCGAGCCCCGGCGGCCAACAGAGCTTCGCTCATTCGCACCGTGACTCGATTCACGTCTTCCGGTGTGTAACCCCACGACCCGATGTTCTCTGATACCGAAACCGAAAGACCAATGACTAAGCCTTGCAGCGGTCGCGAGGTTGATTGATTCGTCGTCATGAGAGACTCACTACAAGGTTTGAAAGTCGATGCTTCGAAACGGTGCTGATGTTGTTGAACGGGAGTAATTGCGGCCAAGTTCAGCAGTATCGCAATTGCGACAGCCCCTAGCGTCACACAAGAATCCGCACTCCAGATCAGACATCCACAAACGAAATATCGCGAGGAATGACGAGCGAGGCATTCGGAAAGTACGACTTCACGAGCCGCTCTGCTGGTGCTCTGAGGCTCTCGCGAAACGGCTCGGGAGTCACGACCCAGAGTACTCGTTCGCAGGCTTTTTGAACGACATCAGAGTTCGATGCCCCTGCCCCGTCTTCACGCAGAGCCTTCTCTGTTTGAGCTTGGATGAAATGCTCAAAGACCAATCCCATCGTCGAGACAGATGGTCGAGGCACAGTGACGACACAGTCTTCATCCAACTTCAGAGCTGCCTGCAGCAGGTCGATTGTCCGCCGAAAGAGTTGAACTCGCATCGCCTCGCGTAGCGCCGCATTGAGGATGCGCATCAAGTTTCCGTCGCTAATGGTGACAGTGACCATACCAGCGACGGGCAAGCTTTCACGCGGCATGGTCGAAGCCATCCGCAGGTCAACCACGACTGACGGGCAGCCAAACTCTTCCGCCCAATGGATCTCTTGCACGCACCACGGTCGCTGCTCGTAGATGTCGGTTCGCAACACGACGATCACGGAGTCGCGTACGCCGTTCTTAAGCACGCGTCTCCACGGCGCTCCCGGCAAGATGTCGCACGCGTCGTAGAACGGTTGCAGCCAACGCAACGACTGAATCTGTGCCTTCATGGCCAAGGCAATCGCAGCACCATCCTTCTTCGCATGACTGATAAAGAGCTTCATGCGACCGTCGGCATCGTCGCTGAGTAAGCTCCAAGCGCGTTGCAACGTCAGCAGTCCCAAGTTGCCGGCTCGCAGCGCATGCTCTCCGAGGTCGTTGATCGGCAACCTTTGGAACTCATTGAATTGTCCCAGTCGAACTTCTTCGCTTTGTGTGTCCATCGCGATCGGCAACATGCCAATTCGATTCTCTTGGTCTGGCCGCAAGGCATATTTGGCCACGGAGTCGAGCCACTTGCCAAACCGACTGTTCTCAGCGGGAGCCCCCTTCAACAGCGCCACCACAAAAATATGCCCACAAGTTGCGAGCAGCCTCTCTGGTCTTAATCGCTCATCAGCCAACGCAGCTTCAACGCTGTCTTTCGGTTTTGATTCCAATGCGATCGTTTGAACTTCGACGCCCAGTTCATCGCCGAACGAGTAGTACTTTTCAGACCCATCGGGAGCATCCGTCATGCCTCCCTGAAACGCTCGCTGCACTGCCGTGACAAAGCTGCGTCCGACATCATCTGTCAGAGTCGATTTCTCTTCAGCGACAATAAGAATCTTCAACGGCGTAAGTGCCGCGATTGCGCGTTCGGTGTTCACAGTCCTGGCCCTGATGTGAATTCGAATGATGCGGAAGTTACTTCGATCGACACGGCATACGGCTGACGAATACCGAGTGCCAGTCTCATTTCCGAGCGACGGTACTAATTCTTCCAGACGGCTCCGGTTGGGTAGTCATGTTGATCCAACACCTCAGGCTTCATCGTGATGCTGTAGCCAGGTGCGGTCGGTGGCATGTAACGACCGTTTTGCATGTTGACCGGATTAATGAAGGGTTCGTGCAAGTGGTCTGAGTACTCGGTCAAACGGTTTTCCAAGCTGCCGGAAATGGCGATGTAGTCAATCAACGCCAAGTGTTGGACGTACTCGCAAAGACCAACACCACCGGCATGCGGACACACGGGAATGCCGAACTTCGCGGCCATCAGCAGGACCGCAATGACTTCGTTCACACCGCCGAGTCGGCAGCTATCAATCTGACAGACCTGCAATCCGCCAGCCTGCATCAGTTGCTTGAACATGACTCGGTTCTGACACATCTCGCCGGTTGCCACTTGGATCGGAGCAATGGCCTTCGCGATCTTGGCATGTCCCAGAATGTCGTCTGGAGAAGTTGGCTCTTCGATAAACCACGGCTTGAACTCGGCCAACGCCTGCATGTGCTTAATCGCCTGATCGACATCCCAAACCTGATTGGCGTCGGTCATCAAGCGACGCTCCCAACCGATCTCTTCGCGAATGATGCGGCAACGGCGAATGTCGTCTTCGAGGTTACGGCCCACTTTGATTTTGAAGTGCGTCCAACCACGAGCCATCAAGCTGCGACAAAGCTGACGCAACTTGTCGTCGGGATACCCCAGCCATCCAGCGGAAGTCGTGTAGCTCGGATAACCGATGCGGTGCATCTCTGCGATGCGATCGGCCTTCGTGGGCTCCAGTCGCTTCAGGATCTCCACGGCTTCTTCCGGAGTGAGTGCATCGGTTATGTACCGGAAGTCGACCGTCGACACGAGCTGCTCCGGAGTCATGTCCACCACCAGCTTCCACAGCGGCTTGCCTTCGACTTTGGCATACAGATCCCAAACCGCATTGATGACTGCGGCGGTCGCGAGATGGATGACGCCTTTCTCGGGACCGACCCAACGCAATTGGCTGTCGCCCGTCATGTGGCGATAGAAGCGGCCCATGTTGGCGGTGAAGTCTTCCAACGTCTGGCCTTTGACGAGTGGCTCCAGCGCTTGAATACCCGCCACGCAAAGATCGTTACCGCGACCGATCGTGAAGGTGATGCCGTGCCCTTCCAGCTTGTCAGCGCGATCCGTGTGAACCGTCACGTAGGCGCAGGAGTAATCAGGATCGGGATTCATGGCGTCGGAACCGTCGAGCTGCTTCGACGTCGGAAAACGAATGTCACGAACCGACAGACCGGTGATCTTGGTAGGCATGTTTGAATCGCTGTGCTGAGAAGTAGGAACTCAAAACCGAAGGGGCGGAAGGATGACTTGTTGCAGGCGAGTTTCAATCGGGACGAGATCAGGAGTGAACGACCTTAGCCAACTGGCTTTCACAGGCTTGAGTCCGACGAACACGACAAGACACAGGTCTCACGCCGAGGCGCGGGGAACGCGGAGAAGGCATGGTTCTCCAGCTTCACCTCTGCGGCCTCCGCGCCTCTGCGAGAGGTCTCTATCTGATGCTGCGCAACTTCAAAATGCGGCCGCTTGCGCTTCGAGGTTGTATTCGCCGTTCGGCTCAGTCCACGAAGACGAACTCGTTGGTCATGAGCAAGGCTTGGACGAGCATCTGCCAACGGTCGACAGTGGCCTGGCCGCGAAATTCTTTCTCGGAGTTCCACGCTCGGGGTGTGTCGCTCGCCAAGCGAACGTCGAGCACCCATTCGTGTTCGTCGTGAGTGATGTCGCCGTTGAAATCGACCACGAAGTCGAGCGTGTCTCCGACTTGCAGCTCGACTTCGAATGGCCCGGTTGTCGCGTTTGATTTATGGACCTTCCACTCGCCGAGCACTCCGGCTTTGCTCGACACGATTCGCGCCCGCACGCCGTTGCCTTCTGCGGGAACATGCTTCAGGGCACCGTTGATCGAGTACTTTCCGTTACTCGGAACGACGAACCGACGAATCGCCGCGCGGTCGGCGTGCTCGGCAGGATGACCGCCCTTGGCGTCGATAAACGCCCAGCCGACTTTCGGGTCCGGCAGGCTGGCACTGGCTTGCCAGCGCGTACCCGTGAAGTGCAGTAGTTCGACAAAGTCTGCCACTCGCTGCTTCTCCATGTCGATCCGACCGTAGCCGTATCGCCAGACCGAAGGCTCTTCAGGCTTGGCCGGAGCGGGAATCAAGAACGCCTGAGCGACGGCGAGTTCTTGATCGTTCGGACTTCGTCCAAAGCAAACGGCAAACAACCTTCGCAACTTTTCATTTGCGTCCTTGAGCGCTGCTACATCAGGACGGAGCAGAACACGGCGCGAGACTTCCGCTAAGAACGCATCATTCAAGAAGTAGAGAGCTTGCGGAGCGACGGTCGTTTCCGCGCGTTGCCCACTGCTTGAAGCCGGGTCCGGGAAATCGAAGGTCCGCATCAAGATCGGCAGGGCGAGCCGTTCGATGTAGCCGTAGATCGAACGTCGCGGATTAAAGCCGTTCAAGATCTGCACCGAGCTGCCGCCAATGCTTCGATCGAGATTGCCGCTCACCGTTAACAACGCATCGCGAGTGGCTTCGAAGTCCAAACGGCGGCGAGGAAACCGGGCCAGCAAGCGGTTGTCAGCGTCAATTCGTTGAGCCGTCGCGTTGATGTCGTCAGGCAAGTTGCCCGACGTTTGATAGACCGCCGAGTTCATGATCGCGCGATGTATGTTCTTAATCTTCCACCCGTCCTTAACGAACGAACGTGCGAGATGATCGAGTAACTCTGGATGAGTCGGAGCATCGCCGCGCAGACCGAAGTCACTCGTCGTGCGAACTAGCCCCTCGCCGAAGTGCCGTTGCCAAACGCGATTGACGAAGACCCGGGCGGTTAATGGATTCGCTGGATCAACGATCGCACGGGCGAGTTCCAATCGTCCGCTGCCCTTCTGAAATGGCTGGCGATTCGGTCCCGTCAACACGCTGAGAAACGCGCGCGGCACCGGCTTACTCGCTCGATTCGGATTGCCTCGCAAGAAGACGGACGGCTCATAGAGCTGCTCGGCATCGACCATCACATGAGCACGCGGCGGGGCAGCGGGACCACTCTTGCTGAAGTTCTCGACCTCGTTGAGCAACTTCTTATAGACATCCTGACTCGGTCGATCGGGCAGCAGATCCAGGAACCCCCAACCGAGCATCTTGGGAATGTTGGCCGGTGACTGTGGTCCATAAATCACTTGCCGAAGCTGCTCGGCGGCTTCATCGGCCAAGCGTTGAGGCGGCGTTGCTCCACCATCTTTCAACGCTTGCTGCCACTGCTCGTCGACCGTCTTCAAGACACTGCCGTAAGCCTCTGCGACATCTTTCATCGAAAGCGACGACTTCGAGAGCAACGCTCGCAAGCTGGCCTGTAAGAACAAGTTCATGGTCGGCGTCGCATCGAGTGTCTCACGCAAGATCTGCGGAGCACGCGCCGGAAACTCAGCATCCGTAAGGTCGAACAACCGATGCCACGCGGCCCACGTCGAATCGCCACTGGCCTTCGTCGATTTCAGGTAGACTTCCCAGCGATGAATGATGACCGGCAGCAAGGCTCCCTTCTCGGAGATGAGCATGAAGTCTTCAGTGCTCGGCTGCCCGCGTTTGGTATGCACGGCGAGCATGTATTCGGCGGCTCGCTTCCTCGTTGATGAAGCCACTTCGCTGCGCGTCTGCGAGATGAAGTCTTCCAGCTTTTGTAGACGAGCCTGCATCTCAGTCTCGAACTTCTTCGCCTCTTCCGTGGTGCTTGATGGCAGAAACGTCGGCGGCAAGGTCGGCTCTACAGAACTGCGGAAGACACCATACAGCCCGTAGTAATCTTCGATCGGAATCGGGTCGTACTTATGAGCGTGACAGCGAGCACAAGTCACAGTCAGACCGAGCAAGCCGCGCGTCACGACGTCGATGCGATCATCGAGCTGATCATGAACATTGCCCATGAAACGATTGCCGATCGTGAGAAACCCCATCGCCGTCAGAGGCCGTTTGTCGTCCCCTAACTCCAATTGATCGGCCGCCATTTGCTCCAACACAAAGCGATCAAACGGCACGTCGTCGTTGAACGCTCGAACGACGTAATCGCGATAGCCATAGGCCCACGGAAAGTGCTTGTCCTCGAAGAAGACATAGCCCTTCGTGTCGGCGAACCGAGCGAGGTCCAACCAGTATCGCCCCCACCGTTCGCCGTAATGCGGAGACTCCAACAGCGTGTCGACGAGCTTTCGAAAGACTTCTCGATCATCACCTGGCGCCGAGACGAACTGCGCGACCTCTTCGGGAGCAGGCGGCAGGCCGAGTAAATCAAAGTAAGCTCGGCGAATCAGCGTCCGGCGATCGGCTGGCGCGGCAGGTCGCAATCCGGCTGCTTCCATCTTCGCCAACACAAAGTGATCGATTGGCGAACGAGGCCAGCTTGCATCCTTCACTGTCGGAATTGTGACATCCTTAATCGGCTGAAAAGACCAATGCCGTTTGGAGCGATCTGCAATCGACTCACCAGTCACAGTCTTCTCTTCTGGCCAAGGCAGTCCGGCTTTGACCCAGTTCTGCAAAGCCGCGACATCCTTAGCCGCGAGCGTCGATTCGGGCGGCATCTTGAGATCACCAACCCGCTGCACGGCGAGCAACAACCGACTTGCGGCTACTTGCTTCAAGTCCACAACGGGGCCGTTGTCGCCGCCCTTGAGCACCGCCGCACGCGAATCGAGCCTCAAGCCAGACTCTTGCTTCTTTGCGCTATGACATTCGAGGCAATGCTCGGCGAGAACCGGTCGCACGTTCTTTTCGAAGGACTCAATCGCTTCGGGCGAGAACGCGGTTTCCGTATTTGCCGCCTCAATCGGCACAGCGAGGAGCAGCAACCAGCACGCCAGCAATGAAGTTCTCATCGAGAGACTCTTGGTATGAGGTGGAACGAGCATCCTTCGAACGATGGCTCGTGGTTCTCAGTCGCAGAGCGACTGAGCTACGTCGCCGAGTCGTTCCGCGACTCAGCTTTGGAGACATCAGCAACGCAGAACCAACACTGACGCGATGCTCAATCTTCCTCAAGCATTCTGGGTCATGCGCCCGGAGCGGTCCTTCCAGCCGGTCACTCCACCGCTGCAATGGCTGCGACCACAACTCGCTTAGCTCCGGCCTTTCGCAGTGCGCGAGCACACTCGTTGGCCGTGGTGCGAGTTGTCAGCACGTCGTCCACCAGCAGCACCGTGCGACCACTGATAGCTCGCCGCAGCGGCACTCGAAACGCACCGTTCAAGTTGCGAAGGCGCTGCTCGCGCGGGAGATCCGATTGATCGGCAGTGCGACGAACTTTATGGATGGCCGCCAGTCGCAATGGCAGCTGTAACTCGTGAGCAATGACTTCCGCGAGAATGTCAGCCTGATGATGAGGCGCGTAAATCCGCTTCAACCAAAACGACGGAACGGGAACGACGACATCTGCCGCGACAGCCTCCAATCGCTCGCGCTGCACGAGTGCCAAATATCGAGCCAACGCGACACACAGCGACTTCTCTGCCGGAGCTTTGCCTTTGATGATCGCTGAACGGAGTTCGTCCTGATAAAGCCCCAGTCGAATGACTTGATGAAACTTGTAAGCCGCCCGTTGGCACTTCAAGCAGCTTGTTTGCGTTAGCAAATAAGGCCCGACCGGACATCCACAACCAAGGCATGCTTCGCGGTCATCGTTAAGCAACAGCAGCCGACAGCTCTCGCAAAGCCCGATGGCGTCTTCGGCGTTTTCAAGACTTGGCAAGCTGATCTGGCAGAGTTCGCAACACTCGGGAAACACCAAACCCAACGTCGATCGCCCTGCTCTTTTTAGCCACGACGACGATTGAAGCAGCCGCAGTTTGGCGTTCATTGGCATGCTGGCCCACACCGACGAAGGACGATTTGATTCGCAGCGACTCCCAACCCCGAGTGTTCTCATCAACCCCAATTCGATCAAGACCGATCGATACAGCCAAGCAAGCCAACAATTCTACGAGTCTGCGACGTCACGCTCGGCGACGTTCGGGCCGCAGAAAACTCGGTATTCAATCCATAGGTCTTGGCCCTAGCGTAGCCAAGATGGAATTTGCATCAGACTCCATCAACCTACTTCTCGCCCTTCAGGTAGCTCAGCAGGTCGGCGAATTCTTGTTTGTTGACGGTCTTCTCCATGCCTTGAGGCATCAGCGACAAGGGGCTTGAGGCTAGCTCTTCGATGTCTTGCCGCAGGATCGTTTCTTCTTTCCCCAGAGCTTGCTTCAGAGTGATGCTCGTTGCGGTTTCGGAGCTGATCAGGCCCGTCAGGACTCGGCCTTCTTTGGTTGTCACGATGTAGGCAGTGAAGCCCGGCGTGATTTCGTGCTCGGGGACGAGGATGTGTAAGAGTATCGCTTCCTTCGGCTGATTGCGGATGCCGAAGAGGTCCGGGCCGACGGGCGTGCCTTCTCGGTCCAGTCGATGACAACTCGCGCAGGCACGCTTGAAGACCGCTCGACCGTTCTCGGCGTTGGGTGTCAGAGTTATTACCGACTTGTGCTCTTCGTAGACCTTCGCCCGATCGCCGCTCGGGCCGGCTCCGAAGATTTTCCCGGCTCGTTCTTTGACCGCCGGGTCTTTGTGTTGAGAGAGCTGACGACGACGCAATGTGTCGATCGCGGCGGCAGGGACGATGTTGGCTTCGATCGCCGTCAGTAAGCCCGGCACGTGACGCGGCGTTGAGGACAACGAGGCGATGATCTCCTCGCGCAGGCGCGGCGAGTAACTCGTGAAGCGTTCGCGCGTCAGCAAGGTGCTGGCAACCTCGTCGCTCGGCAGGCCGACGAGAGCTTTGATCGCGGCCATCTGCACGGGCTCGGGCTGCTGCGATTCGATGAACTGCGGCAAGAAACGCAGCAGCTTGCTGGCTTTGGCATGAGCGAGCAGCTCAATCCCCTGACGGCGTTGTTCAACGGGTGCGGTTGAGTCTTCGACGCGCTTCCCGGCTTCGTCCGCGAGGGGCTCGACCTGCCGCTTGAGAGCGACGATCTCTGCGTCATCCGAATCATCGAGCAGAGTTTCGATGATGGATTTGCCGGGCTTCGCGAAGCCGCGTGCTCGCAGTCCATCCGCGAGGCCCGTGATGAGTGGGACTTGATGCTCAAAGCGTGGGTTCTGCCAATCGACGGCGATCTGCCGCAGCAGTGGCAACGCTTCGGCCATCGTCTTGCTCGCACCGAGCAAGCGACCGAGGTCGTAGAAGAGTTCGGAGCCAACGTGGGATAGGCTTCCAGCCTGTCGTGTATTGGCATCAGGAGCAGAGCCATCGTTGGCAGCGTCCTCTTTCGATTTGTTGACAGGCTGGAAGCCTATCCCACAAGACTGCGCGATGAGTTCGCTGAGAAAGGCTTCCTCGCGACCGGAGATCGAACTTAAGACGGCAGCGCGCGACCAACGATCGGCGCTGTCGAGCAAGCCGATGTGCGCGAGGAGCTTTGTCGAACCTGCGTTCTTCAATGAGCCGAGAGACAACGCGAGCTGCATTCGCATGCGTCCGTCGTTTGGATCGGTCTTTGCGAAGAGTTCTGTCGTGAGTTCGTCAATCGGCAGAAGCGAGTCCAACTTCGTCTCGGCATGACGCAGAGCCAACTCGCGAATTGCTGGCTTACCAAAGTGAATCTCATTCAAGATCGACAATTCGAAGAGCCCAACTCCTAATCGCTCCCGCATCGCAGTAATCAGTGAAACAACGACCGCTGTTGCTGGGGCACTCACAGGTTTGTCGAGCCCATACAGATCAGACAGGAGTCCGTCATAGGGCTGTTCGATCGCTTTGCGGAATGCAGTGTCGCGCCACCATCCGTCGCCACTTTGAATGTGTTTGATCCAGCTTTTCGCATGGTCGCTCCCGACTTCTGGCTCGGCTTGTTTATCCGCGAGTGTTGCTGGCGACTTAATCACCGGGGGGCTGACGCCGCCCCGCTCGCCGGCGCGAATATCAATCGATCGCTCAATAACCGATGTCGCTGCGGTCGAGCGGAGCTTCTCGCCTCGCAGCCGATAGATCCGTCCCATCGTCTTGCCGCCGTCGAAGTTTGTGTGCTTGCGGATTTCGACGGGCAGGTAGTCGGGATGCTCGATCGTTTGGCGGTACATGTCGCAAACATAAAAAGCCCCGTCGGGAGCGTTCGCTAAGAAGACCGGACGGAACCAGTTGTCGGTGCTCGCGAGCACTTCGCGACCGGGATGCATCCTCACCGCGCGGAAGGTCGCTCCGTGAGGTTCGAGCCGATCGACATGCACCAAATTTCCCGTCGGGTCGCAACTGAAGATCGTGCCGTAGTACTCGGATGGAAGACTTGTTCCACGATAGATCGTCACCGCGCAGGCCGCGGTGAAGGTGCCCGCGTGAGAGTCGGCGGTCGTCACGTTGCTGCTGATCGGGAAGATGCGCGCGGCCTTGCCGTGACCTTTGAGCGGCTCGTCAGCCATCTCGGCGGGACAGTTTTCGACGGTGTCGGCGAAGGCCAGATGCGGGTTGCGTTTGAGGTACTTTGATTCGAGAACGACGTGCTGCACTTGCACGCGGTTGTAGCAAATGAAGCGTCGCCCAAAGTCATCGAACGTCTGCCCGAACTGAGCCCCGCCGTCGCACGCCTCGATCTCGCCGGTGTCGGGCTTGAAGCGGATGTCGGTGCGTCCGACTTTGACCGGTGCTTGATCGGGCTTCAGCGGCGAGACCACTTCTCCGCCCGTCAGGCCGCTCGTGAGATAGACCCAACCATCGAGAGCGAGCTGCGGATGACTGACTCGCAACTGCGTGCTGCCCTTCGTCGAGAACCCCGTGAGCAGCACCTTCTTCTCATCGGCCTTGCCATCTCCGTCGGTGTCCTTGAGGAAATAGACATCAGGCGCGCATGTCACAATTAATCCTCCGCGCCACGGCATGAGGCCATTGGGAAACGACAGCTCGGTCGCGAAGTCGAGCCGCTCATCCATGCGGCCATCGCCGTCCTTATCAATGAGCTGAGTGACTCGCCCTTGTGGCGGCTCGCCCTCTTTCGGCCCAGTCGGATAGCCGCGATTCTCCGCGACGAACATGCGGCCGCGCTCGTCCCAACAAACGGCACACGGACTGACGACAAGCGGCTCCGCAGCGACAAGCTCGAGCTTCAAACCTGGTTCGACCTTGAATGACTTCAAGACCTGCTCCGGCGGCAGCGGGCCGTCGGCAATTGCTGGAGTCGATTGCGCGAACGACAGCGAACTCAGACACATCGCCAGCAAGCCAGCACCGCAACGAGCGACAACGAGCATTCGCATGTCAGTTTCCTTCCACCATGAGCGAGATCAGATTTATTGAAGTCTCTATGGCTGATCGCAGCTACCTCACGCCGCCAACTCCGAATTGATTCCCAGCCGCCGTGACTTTGCCCGAGGTAAAGTCGATCTCGATGAGCTTCTCGCTGCCGACGTGGCGACCGACTTCGTCTTCCAGCGTGACAACTGTCTCTT